>NZ_JBICCO010000060.1:0-42000 GCF_043119405.1 Achromobacter sp. 413638 | reverse complement strand
CGGGGGGCACTAACCGGGGGGGGGGGGGGGGGCGCGGCGCGCCCCCCCCGCTTCTTTGCCGCTGCCGCCGGGCCTGCCGGCCAGGCGTGCCCGTGGCTGGATTCGCCGCGGACGCTCGCGCTCAGCCGCGCGCCTGTGCGATGGCGGCGTGGATCGCCCCGGCCAGGCGCTCCGTCAGCTGGTCGAGCTCGTCGTCCGAGACGATGAAGGGCGGGGCCAGCAATACATGGTCGCCATGGCGTCCGTCGATGGTGCCGCCCATCGGATAGACCATCAGGCCGCGCGCCATGGCCTCGCGCTTGACGCGGGCATGCAGCGACAGCGCGGGATCGAAGGTCTGCTTGCTGGCGCGGTCGGTGACCAGCTCCAGGCCCATGAACAGGCCCCGGCCGCGGATATCGCCCACATGCGGATGGTCGCCGAACGCGCGTTCCAGGCGCTGGCGCAATCCGGCGCCTTGCGCGCGCACGCGCTCGAGCAGGCCGTCGCGGCGGATGACCTGCTGCACCGCCAGCGCGGCGGCGCAGGCGGTGGCGTGGCCCAGATAGGTGTGGCCATGCTGGAAGAAGCCCGAGCCCTGTTCGATGGCGCGCACGATGCGCTCCTGCGCCATGACCGCGCCGATAGGCTGGTAGCCGCCGCCCAGGCCCTTGGCGATGGTGATGAGGTCGGGCGTGACGCCTTCCTGTTCCACCGCGTACAGCGTGCCGCTGCGTCCCATGCCGCACATGACCTCATCGGCGATCAGCAGCACGCCATGGCGGTCGCAGACTTCGCGGACGCGGCGGAAATACGTGGACACGGCCGTGACCGCGCCCAAGGTGGCGCCGACCACCGGCTCGGCCACGAAGGCCATGACGCTGTCCGGTCCCAGCCGCTGGAAGGTCTGTTCCAATTCGTCGGCCAGCCGCGCCGCGTATTGCTCCTCGCTTTCGCCCTCGCGCTGGTCGCGGTAGGCGTAGCAGGGCGAGACATGCTCGACCTCGATCAGCAGCGGGGCGAACTGCGCCCGCCGCCAGGCGTTGCCGCCGACGGCCAGCGCGCCCAGCGTGTTGCCGTGATAGCTCTGGCGGCGCGCGACGATGTGGCGGCGGCCGGGCTGCCCGATTTCCACGTAGTACTGCCGCGCCATCTTCAGCGCGGCCTCGATGGCCTCGGAGCCGCCGGAGACGAAATAGGCGTGTGACGTGCTGGCGGGGGCGTCCTCGACCAGCATGGCGGCGAGCGATTCGGCGGCCTCGGTGGTGAAGAAGCTGGTGTGCGCGTAGGCCAGCGCGTCGATCTGCGCGTGCATGGCGGCCAACACGTCGGGGTGGTTGTGTCCCAGGCAGGACACCGCCGCGCCGCCCGAGCCGTCCAGGTAGGCGCGGCCGGATTGGTCGTACAGCCAGGCGCCCTGGCCGCGCACGGCGACGGGGGGCGTGGCGCGCAGGGAGCGATGGAAAACTCGGGAGCGGGTCATGACGCAGGTTCCGGACAAGGTTAGGCGCGCGGCGGATTCAGCGCCGCGCGCGGGAGGGGGCTGGGCGGCCAGGCGTTTCGGGCCAATACACGCCATCGGCGCGCTGGCGCGATTCGATTTCGGACAGCCGTTGCAATACGCCGTCGCCGCCCAGGACGGCGACGCGCGCGATCAGGTGCTCGGCCAGGCCGAGCAGGCCCGCCGTGCTGTGGAAGAACGAAGCGGGTCCGCCCGTGTCGCCGGGCGCATCCTCGGGCCGCGCGAAGCGCAGGACATGGCGGGCGAACGGAAGGATCGGGCTGGTGGGGGCGTCGGTCAGCGCGATCACGGCCGCGCCGCGCTCGGCCGCCGACCGCGCCAGTTCGAGCGTGGCCGCCGCGTAGGGCGCCTGCGTTACCACCACCAGCGCGTCGCCCTGGCCCAGGGTATCGGCCTCGTCGGAGGAGGCGCCGCCCAGGCCGCCGATCAGCATGCCGTTGCGGCACAGCATCTGGTAGGCATAGCGCATCTGGAAGGCGATGCCGAAGGCCGAGCGCGTGCCCAGGAAGCCGGCCTGGCGGGCGGCCAGCAGCGTGGCGGCGGCTTCGTCGAAGGCGGAGTCGGCGTTGACGGCGCCGATGGATTCCAGTGCGGCGGTCTGCCAGCGGGTGAGGGCGGCGCGCGCGTCCACAGCGGGCGTTTCGGCGCGCCGGGCCTGCAGGCGCGCGGCGCGGTCGCGCCAGCCCGCTTCCATGCCTTGGGTCAGCGCGCGCTGGAAGGGCGCGCGGAAGGCCTCATAGGTGTCGCAGCCGGCGGCGCGCGCCATGCGCAGCATGGTGGCGGGCGCCACGCCCACGGCCTGGGCCTGGCGCCGCATGGACCACAGGCCGACCTCGGCCGGATTGTCCAGCGCCCAGCGTGCCGCCCGCTGGAGTTCGGCGGGCAGGCCGGGCAGCATGTCGCGCAGGCGGTCCTGGAGCGTGGAGGTCATGGACGTGGGACTCGAAATAAAACAAATGATACTTCTGTCTTTATTGAAAAAACAATTGTTTTATATGGGCTGGGCAAGAACGAGCGCGCGAGCCGGTCACGGCGGATTTTCTGAATGAATGTAACGGCTGTCGTCGCGGGAAACGCCGGGGCAGAGGGCGGGCGGGGTACATGGATTTGATTACAAAATCCGCCGGGCTCAGGTTTGACAGAGGAGAATTGCGCTCATATCATTTGTACAGAAATCAATTTAACTGAACTGATTCAGTCATGAATAAACAGACCGTAACCGATCCCTCGCAGCAGTACGACCTGCGCATCCTGCGGGCCTTGCGCCGCATCACGCGCTCGATCGCCCTGCATTCGCGGCAGCTGTCGGCGGTGAGCCACATCACCGCGCCGCAGCTCATGTGCCTGCGCACCGTCATCGCCAACGGGCCGCTGACGGCCACGGCGATCAGCCGCGAGATCCACGTCAGTCCCAGCACCGTGGTCGGCATCCTGGACCGCCTGGAGGACAAGGGGCTGATCCGGCGCGAGCGCGGCCGTGAAGACCGCCGCATCGTGTTCGTCACCGCGACCGAAGCCGGACGCGCACTGGCCAAGGATGCGCCGTCGCCGCTGCAGAAACACCTGGCGGACGCGCTGAACGCGTTGCCGGAACTGGAGCAGGCCACCATCACGCTGTCGCTGGAGCGCATCGTGGCCTTGATGGAGCAGGACGGGCACGCGGCCGCCGCCGAGCCGCACGCCGATCCTGCTTCTCCCATCCTCGAGGTGCCCACCGGCGGCGCGCCTCCCGAATCGGGGCTGGTCGTATGATCGATACCGCACAGGAAACCCCCATCCTCTCAAGTGCCGTGGCGCCGGCGGCTTGCGGCGGGACGCAGCAGATGCGCCCGCCCAGCCGCAAGGACGGCGCCGCCCTGCACCGCCTCATCTCCGAGTGTCCGCCGCTCGACCTCAATTCCCTCTACGCGTACTTGCTCCTGGCTGAGCATTTCAGCGACACCTGCGTCCTGGCCGAAAGCGCCGGAGGACGCATCGACGGTTTTATCTCCGCTTATGTGCTGCCCGACCGGCCCGACGTCCTGTTCGTCTGGCAGGTCGCGGTGCACGCCCGCGCACGCGGCCATCGGTTAGGCCGCGCCATGCTCAGAGAACTCTTGCGGCGCAAGGGGCTGGAGCATGTTCGTCATCTCGAAACCACGGTGGGGCCTGACAACCAGGCTTCGCGCCGCAGCTTCGCCGGCCTCGCCGCGGAGCTGGGCGCCCACGTCAGCGAGCAGCCGTTCTTCGACCGGCAACTGTTCGGCGGCGCGGACCATGACGACGAGATGTTGTTGAGGATAGGCCCGTTCACCTTGCCCGCCCCGTAGGCGGGTGGGGCGGGCGCCCTGCCATAACCGGGATGGTGCTGACGGTCCGGCCGCCGCGAGGCGTGGCCGGGCGGGAGCAGGCCGTCTGTCAACTCATGATCTGAAAGGGAGGATTGATCACATGGACTTGAAAATCTTTGACCGGATGGAGTCGGAAGTAAGGGGCTACATCCGGTCGTTCCCCGTGATATTCAGCCAGGCCAGAGGCTCGACGCTGATCGACGAGGAGGGAACCGAGTACATAGACTTCTTCAGCGGCGCCGGCACGCTGAACTATGGCCACAACAATCCTGTCCTCAAGGAAAAGCTGCTGGACTACGTGCGCGCCGATGGCGTGGTGCACGGCCTGGACATGGCCACCAGCGCCAAGAAGGCGTTCCTGGAAACCGTGGACCGCGTGCTGCTCAAGCCGCGCAACTGGCAATACACCTTGCAGTTCACCGGACCCACCGGCACCAACGCGGTCGAGGCGGCGCTGAAGATCGCGCGCCAGGTCAAGGGCCGCCCCAATGTGGTGTCGTTCACGCACGGCTTTCACGGCGTGAGCGGTGGTTCGCTGGCGGCGACCGCGAACATGAAGTTCCGCGACGCGGCGGGCTACGCGCTGGCCAACACCAGCTTCATGCCGTATGACGGCTACTTCGGTCCCGACGTGGACACCATGGCCTATCTTGAGCGCATGCTGGATGACCCCAGCAGCGGCCTGGACAAGCCGGCCGCCGTGATCGTCGAGACCGTGCAGGGCGAGGGCGGCGTGAACGTCGCCACGCTGCGCTGGCTGAAAGAGCTGGCCAAGCTCTGCCAGCGGCACGACATGCTGCTGATCGTGGACGACATCCAGGTCGGCTGCGGCCGCACCGGCACCTTCTTCAGCTTCGAGGCCGCCGGCATCCGGCCGGACATCATCACGCTGTCGAAGTCGCTGTCGGGTTTCGGCCTGCCCATGTCGCTGGTGCTGATGAAACCCGAGCTGGACGTCTGGAAACCGGGCGCCCACAGCGGCACGTTCCGAGGCAACAACCTGGCCTTCGTCACCGCCACGCAGGCGCTGGAAACCTATTGGACCAACGCTGCCTTCAGCGCCGAGATCCAGCGCAAGGAAAGCCTGGTGCGCGACTGGCTGGAAAACCTGGTGCACAGCTTTCCCAATGCCGGCCTGTCGGTGCGCGGCCGCGGCCTGATCCAGGGGCTGGTGTCCAACGCCTCGCCGGCGCTGGCCAACCGTATCGCCAAGCGCGCCTTCGGCAAGGGCGTCGTCATCGAGACCTCGGGCGCGCACGACGAAGTGCTCAAGTTGTTGCCCGCGCTCACCATCGAGGAAGGCCTGCTGAGGCGCGGCTTGGAAGTGATCGAGGCCAGCGTGTCCGAGGCGCTGGCCGACGAAGACGGGCAGTCCGCCCGCATTCTGAAATTTGGAGGTAAACGCGGATGATCGTACGCAATGTCAAGGACGTGATCGGAACGGCGGACGAAGTCCGCACGGACACCTGGGTCAGCCGGCGCGTGCTGCTGAAAAAGGACGGCATGGGATTTTCCTTCCATGAAACCACGATCTTCCCGGGCGGCCGCACGCACATCCACTACAAGAACCACCTGGAAGCGGTCTGGTGCGTCGAGGGCGACGGCTCGATCCAGACCATCGCCGACGGCAAGACCTACGCGCTCGAACCGGGCGTGGTCTATGCCCTGAACGAGCATGACGAGCACTGGCTGTGCGGCGGCAAGGAGCCGCTGCGCGTCATCTGCGTATTCAATCCGCCGCTGACCGGTCAGGAGGTGCACGACAAGGACGGCGTCTATGCGTTGCCCGAGGCGGGCGCCGACGCGGTCGCGGCCTGAACAAGGAGGCGAACATGATTTCACCTGCGCAAGATCCGTACGCCTCGCGTACGGATCGCGGTTCCGCCATCATTTCCCGCCAGGATCCGGTGGTCCACGGCGACGGCCTTTACGCCGATGCCCTGGATGCCGCGCAACTGGAACGGTACGAACGCGACGGCTTCCTGCTGCTGGAAGATCTGCTGTCGCCCGGCGAGGTCCGCGCCCTGGCGGCCGAGGTCGAGCGCATGACGCGCGACCCGTCCATCATGCGGCGCGAAGAGGCCATCACCGAGCCGGGCAGCAACGCCGTGCGCTCGATCTTCATGGTGCATGTGCTCAACCCCGTGCTGGCCCGCCTGACGCGCGATCCGCGCCTGGTCAACGTGGCGCGCCAGATCCTCGGGTCCGAGGTGTACGTGCACCAGTCGCGCGCCAACATGAAGCCGGGCTTCAAGGGCAAGGAGTTCTATTGGCATTCGGACTTCGAGACCTGGCACGTCGAGGACGGCATGCCCGCCATGCGGGCGCTGAGCTGCTCGGTGCTGCTGACCGACAACAACGCCAACAACGGCCCGTTGATGCTGGTGCCGGGTTCGCACCGGCAGTTCATTTCCTGCGTCGGCCAGACGCCCAACGAGCACTACAAGCAGTCGCTCAAGAAGCAGGAGTACGGCGTGCCGGATCCGGTCAGCCTGCAGCTGCTGGTGGAGCAGGGCGGCATCCAGGCCATGACGGCCAAGGCCGGATCGGTGGTGTTCTTCGATTGCAACACCATGCATGGCTCCAACAGCAACATCTCGCCCTGGCCGCGCGCCAACGTATTCATGGTCTACAACAGCATGGAGAACACGCTGGGTCCGCCGAAGTACGGCCTGACGCCAAGGCCCGAGCACATCGCCACGCGCAAGGCCTTCAAGGCGGTCACGCCGCTGGACGCACTCAAGCTGGTCGGCGCTTGAGGCAGGATTGCACCGCGATCGGCGCGCCGGCATCCCCTACGTGGAGCGCCGGCGCGCGCAGCCCAGGCCGCGGCCTGGGCTTTTTTTCGACCTTCCGCTATGCTCTGGCGACTTTCACATCTCGCCATCCGCGCCATGTCCGCCCGTATCCTCAGCCTGCATATCTATCCCATCAAATCCTGCGCCGGCATCGATCTGAGCGAATCGCCTATCGACCGCGCGGGGCTGGCGCACGACCGGCGCTGGATGTTGATCGACGGCAGCGGGCAGTTCATGACGCAGCGCCAGTGGCCGCGCATGGCGCTGATCCGCACCGCGATCGACGACGGCGCGCTGCGCGTGTCGGCGCCCGACATGGCCGACCTGCTGATCGCGCTGGACGGCTCCGGCCTGGAAGCGGGCAGCGAAACCGTCACCGTCTGGAAGGACAGCCTGCCCGCGCTGCGCGAAAGCGCCGCCGCCGGCCGCTGGTTCTCGGATTTCCTGGGCACGCCCTGTCGCCTGTACAAGGTCGATCCCGCCGCGCGCCGACCGGCCAAGACCGATTGGGTGTCGCGCTGGCTGGATGCGCATCCGGACGAGTCCGAGCGTTTCTCCGGTACCCATCATTTCGGTTTCGCCGACGGCTTTCCGCTGCTGGTGGCCAACCAGGCCTCGCTGGACGACCTGAACGCCCGGCTGCTCGCGAAGGGCGCGGCCGAGGTGCCGATGGACCGGTTCCGGCCCAATATCGTGGTGCAGGGGGACTGGGAGGCGTTCGAAGAGGACCATACCGCGCTGATCGAGGCGGCGGACGTGCGCATGGCTTTCGTCAAGCCCTGCACCCGCTGCTCGATTCCGGACATCGACCAGCGCAGCGCGCAGCAGTTCGACGAGCCGGGCCGCACGCTGGCGTCCTACCGCAACCTGGAGATCGGCGTGGTGTTCGGCCAGAACGCCATCCTGGACGCGCCGGCGCAGGCGCGCCTGAAGGTTGGCGACGCGGTGCGGATCGAACTGGATTTCTAGGCCCGGCGGACATGGCCGCCGGGTGGGGGGCAGGGCCGGATTGGCGTCAGGCCGACGACAGCTTCAGGCCGACCAGCCCCAGCACGATCAGTCCCACGCTGACGATGCGCATCCAGCTGGTGGATTCCCCGAACAGCACGATGCCGGCGATGAAGGCGCCGATGGTGCCGATGCCCACCCAGATGGCATAGGCGGTGCCCAGCGGCAGCGTTTTCATGGCCAGGGCCAGCAGCCAGAAGCTGATGGCCATGCCGGCCACGGTGACGAGCGAGGGGACGAGGCGGGTGAATCCGTGCGTGTATTTCAGGCCCACGGCCCAGACGACTTCAAACAGGCCCGCGAGCACCAGAATGATCCAAGTCATGACGACTCCTACAAAAGCCGCGCCGGCATGACCGATGCGCCGATTGCCGGCGCGCCGCCGGCGCGATGGGGTCGTCCCCGGGACAGGATGCGCGGCTTGTTTGATCGCGCGCAGCCGCAGGCCGTCCCGCAGCGGCAAAAATTATAGAATACCGGCTTTCGACGGCAAAACCGGGCGCCGTCGTCCTTCCGTCCCGTTCCGGGCGTCGCCGGCCGAGGCTGGCCGCCAGGACGGGATTCTTGCATCACTTCGCGCTCCGGGTCGCGAAACCAGGATATTTTCTACCATGCAACGCATCATGCTGCGGGCCAAGCTGCACCGCGTCACCGTCACCGAAGCCGACCTGCATTACGAGGGGTCCTGCGGCATCGACGAGGACCTGCTGGACGCTGCCGGCATGCGCGAGTTCGAGCGCATCGAGCTCTACAACGTCACCAACGGCGAGCGCTTCGACACCTACATCATCAAGGCCGCCCGCGGCAGCGGCGCGATCTCGCTGAACGGCGCCGCCGCCCGCCGCGCCCAGGTGGGCGATCTGATGATCATCTGCACCTACGGCCCCATGTCCGAGGAAGACTCGGCCACGCACAAGCCGAAGGTCGTGCTGGTGGACGACGCCAACCGCGTCAAGGAAATCCGCAAGTTCCCGGCCTGAGGCCGGGCCGGGCGGGACGCGCGCGATGGCGCGCCCCGTCAACCCCATACTGTTTCATGCCATGAGCTTCCAGGTCATCATCCAACCCAGCAAGCACCAGTTCCCGGTCGAGCCCGGCCAGACCGTGCTCGACGCGGCCCTGGCCGCGGGCATCGTGCTGCCCTACAGCTGCCGCAACGGCGCCTGCTCCACCTGCAAAGGCAAGGTGGTGTCCGGGGAGTTCGACGCCGGCCAGTACCCCGCGCAGATCCTGTCGCCCGAAGAACTGGCCGACGGCTATACGCTGTTCTGCCAGGCGCGGCCCGAGTCGGATCTGGTGGTGGAATCCACCGAGGTTCGCCTCGCCAGCGATATCCAGATCCGCAAGCTGCCCTCGCGCGTGCAGACGATGGAGCGCGCCGCGCCCGACGTCGCCGTGCTCAAGCTGCAGTTGCCGGCCTCCGAGCAGTTCCGCTATTACGCGGGCCAGTACGTCGAGGTCATCCTGAAGGACGGCCGCCGCCGCAGCTATTCCATGGCCGGCGCGCCGCACACTGGCAGCCCGCTGGAATTGCACATCCGCCACATGCCTGGCGGCCTGTTCACCGACCACGTGTTCGGGGCTGGCGCCACGCAGATGAAAGAGCGCGAGATCCTGCGCCTGGAAGGACCGTTCGGCTCGTTCTTCCTGCGCGAGGACAGCGACAAGCCGGTGGTGCTGCTGGCCAGCGGCACCGGCTTCGCGCCGGTCAAGGCCATCGTCGAGCACATGATCCACAAGAACATCCAGCGTCCGGTATCGCTGTACTGGGGCGGTCGCCGTCCGCAGGACCTGTACATGGACGCGCTGGCGCAGTCGTGGACCGAGGCGCTGCCCGGATTCCGTTACGTGCCCGTGGTCTCCAACGCGTTGCAGGAAGACGGCTGGACGGGCCGCACCGGCTTCGTGCACGAGGCCGTGATGCAGGACATCGCCGACATGTCGGGCCACCAGGTCTATGCCTGCGGCACGCCCTTGATGGTGGACGCGGCGCGGCGCGAATTCAGCGTCCAGTGCGGCCTGCCGGCGGAAGAGTTCTACGCCGACGCCTTCACGTCGGAGGCCGACCTGGCCAAGGCCGCTGGCTGAGCCGGGCCTGGCCTGGCCGGCTGGGTGCAAGGGGCGGATCGGGCAGGCTGGAGCCGGGCCGTCGGATTCCGCCCCAATTTTTGCCTGCGGGCATCGTAGGCGGCGGCAGGCCGCCGGAGTAAACTGCAGTGTCATTTCGGCAGCGGCCTGGAGCGGCGCGCGGACATCGGGTCCGACGCCAGACTCCGCGCATGGAGCAATGCGGGCATGAAAGTAGCGGTATTGGGTAGCGGCATCATCGGAATTTCCAGCGCCTGGTGGCTGAGCCAGGCGGGCCACGACGTCGTGGTGATCGACCGCTGCACCGGCCCCGCCCAGGAAACCAGCCTGGCCAACGGCGCGCAGATCTCGGTGTCCTACGCCGAACCCTGGGCCAATCCCCAGGCGCCGTTCAAGCTGCTGAAGTGGATGTTCCAGGAAGACGCGCCGCTGCTGTTCCGCCCGCAGCTCGACTGGCGCCAATGGATGTGGGGCCTGGCGTTCCTGCGCGAGTGCTTGCCCGGCAGGCTGGCGCCCAACATCCGCGCCATGGTCCGCATGGCCGAATACAGCCGCGCCACGTTGCGCGCCATGCGCGCCGACCTGGGCATCCAGTACGACCATCTGGAGCGCGGCATCCTGAATTTCTATCGCGATCCGCAGGAATTCGAAAATTCCCAGCGCGCCGCCGGGCTGATGCGCGACTTCGGCGTCGAGCGCCGCGTGGTGTCGGCCGACGAGGTCATCGCCATCGAGCCCGCGCTGGCGCCGCATCGCAATACCATCGTCGGCGGCGACTACACGCCGGAAGACGAAAGCGGTGACGTGCACCTGTTCACGGTCGCGCTGGCCGAGCATTGCGCGCGGGCCGGCGTCGAGTTTCGCTACAACACCCAGGCCACCCGGCTGCTCACGGCCGGCGGCAACGTGCAGGGCGTCGAGCTGATCGATCCGGACGGCCGCTACGGCACGCTGTCGGCCGACGCCTACGTGGTGGCGATGGGCAGCTTCAGTCCCGCCATGCTGCGTCCACTGGGCATCCCCTGCAACGTCTATCCGGCCAAGGGTTATTCGGCGACCTTCCCGATCGTCAGGCCCGATGCTGCGCCCGTGGTCAGCCTGACGGACAGCAGCCACAAGATCGTCTTTTCGCGGCTGGGAGACCGGCTGCGCATGGCCGGCACGGCAGAGCTGTCGGGCTATTCCCGTGGCCTGAACACCGCGCGTTGCGAGGCGCTTACCCGCCTCGCCCGCCAACTTTTTCCCGACGCGCTCGATTTCGAGCGCGTCGGCTATTGGTCGGGCCTGCGCCCGTCCACGCCTTCCAACGTGCCCATCATCGGCCGCAGTCGTATCCCCAATTTGTATGTCAACACGGGACACGGTACGCTCGGCTGGACGATGGGTGTTGGCTCGGGCCGGGCCCTGGCTGACGTGGTCAGCGGGCGCCAGCCTGAACCGGAATTTCCTTTCCTTGGTCTGTGAACCTATGAAGAAACTGCAATTGGCGGGTGTTGCCCGCGCGATGTTCGCCAGCCGGCGGGCATGGGTCTTTGGCGCCGCCATGGCGGCCGCGGGCGTGGCGCATGCCGCCCCCGTGGAAATCCAGGTCTGGCATACGCTGACCGACGCGAACAAGGCCGAGTTCGAAAAGCTGGCCAAGCAATACAACAAGGAGCAGGATCAGGTCAGCGTCACGCTGCGCGCCTTTGCCTCGCAGGCGCAGCTGCAGCAGGAAACCACTGCCGCGGTCAAGGCCAAGAAGGCCCCCAATCTGCTGCAACTGGCCGACAACCGTTCGCCCGAAGTCGTGGCCGAGCACAAGGCCGTGATGCCGATGTACGAACTGCTGGCCAAGTATCCGATCAAGGACCTGAACTGGTACGTGCCCGCCACCAGCAGCTTCGTGCGCGACGGCAAGGGCCGCTTGCTGGCCTTCCCCTGGATGGCCGAGATACCGGTGATGTTCTACAACACCGCCGCCTACAAGAAGGCCGGGCTGGATCCGCAGAAGCCCGCCCGCACCTGGTCCACCCTGCAAGGCGAGCTGCTCAAGCTGCGCGACGTGGCCGACATCGACTGTCCCTATGCCTCCAGCGACCAGGTCGCGGTGCACCTTGAGAACCTGGCGCCCGTGAACGGCCAGCTGTTCACCAGCAACAACAATGGCCTGGACGCCGTCACCAAGAAGACGCCGGCGCCGACCATGCAGTTCGACACGCTCTACATGCGCCACATCTCGCTGATGGTGAGCTGGAAGCGTTCGCTGCTGTTCATGGCGCACACGGCCGACAACGGCGCCGACAAATTGTTCGCCAAGGGCGAGTGCGCGGTGCTGACGTCCAATTCCGGTTCGTTCGGTCAGTTCCTGGCGACCAAGTCGCTGTCCTTCGGCGTCGCGCCGCTGCCGTACTACGACCAGGCCACCAGCAATGGCGGCCAGCCCTTCGTCAGCGGCTCGGCCCTGTGGGCGATGGAAGGCCATCCGAAGGACCAGGAAAAGGCCACGGCCCAGTTCCTGGCCTGGCTGTCCAAGCCCGTGGTCGCCGCCGAATGGCACCAGCGCACCGGCTATCTGCCGCTGACCGAGGCCGCTTTCCGCGCGTCCGATGTGTCGTTCTACAAGAGCATTCCCGGCGCGCAAGCCGTGATCGCTTCCATGAGCGCCCGTCCGTCCGCCAGCAGCCGCGGCTTCCGCATGGCGAACTACACGCGTATTGAACCGGTGCTGAACCAGCAGCTGACCGACGCGTTCGAAGGCAAGACCCCGCCGATGGCCGCGCTGAACAACGCCGCCAACCAGGCGCGCACCATCGCCACGCAACGCTGAGCGCGACGCCGTCGGCGGTCGCCTAAGGCAAGGCCCGGTCCTCGGACCGGGCTTTTTTTCGCCCTGCCGACGCGCCGGACCTGGTTGCCAGTCATCGCCGGGCCGCGTCTTTCCGGCCTGTGCCGTCACCCGGCGCGACGGCACGGGGATAAATCCGTCCCTCCGTACATGCCAGTCTGGCGCCGGATTTCGCCGCCCGCGATCATGCCTGCAAGCGTGCGCCGTCCGGCGCGCCGGTGACGGAGGAGAAGGCATGTCTTGGCGGATCATCATCGCGGCCGGCTTGGGCGGGCTTGGGGCGTGCGCAAGCCCGCCGGGCATGGACGGGGCGGCCTGGCCGGTGCCGGCGCCGTCGGCGTGCCCGTTCGATTTTGGCTGGCGCCTGTCCGGCGATCAGGCTGTCGCGCCGATGCAGGTATTCGACGACGGCCGCGAAATCTGGCTGCATTTCGCTCCAGAGGCCCGGCTGCCGGCCATCCTGGGCGTGGACGAAGAGGGCGAGCGCCCGCTGCCCCATACGCGCCGCGCGCCCTACGTGGTGCTGCCCGGCGTCTGGCCCGAACTGCGCTTCCAGGGCGGCGGCCTGAGGGCCACGGCGCTGCGCAATCAGGAGCCGGGCGGCAGCGTCCGGGAGGGACTCCATTGCCGCCAACCCTCTATATAATCAAAGATTCGCCTAAATTCCGCGTCGTCCACGATGAAATCCTCCGAGATTCGCCAGCAGTTCCTGCAATTCTTCAAGTCCAAGGGACACACCATCGTTCCTTCGTCGTCGCTCGTGCCGGGCAACGACCCGACCCTGCTCTTCACCAACTCGGGCATGGTCCAGTTCAAGGATGTGTTCACGGGCAAGGAGACGCGCTCGTATTCGCGCGCGACGTCGTCGCAGCGCAGCGTGCGGGCCGGCGGCAAGCACAATGACCTGGAAAACGTGGGCTACACCGCGCGCCACCACACGTTCTTCGAGATGCTGGGCAACTTCAGCTTCGGCGACTACTTCAAGCGCGACGCCATCTCGTACGCCTGGGAGCTGCTGACCCAGGTCTACAAGCTGCCCGCCGAGAAACTGTGGGTCACGGTATACCAGGAAGACGACGAGGCCTACGACATCTGGGCCAAGGAAGTCGGCGTGCCGGCCGAGCGGATCATCCGCATCGGCGACAACAAGGGCGCGCGCTACGCCTCCGACAACTTCTGGCAGATGGCCGACACTGGCCCCTGCGGCCCGTGCTCGGAAATCTTCTACGACCACGGCCCGGACGTATGGGGCGGCCCCCCTGGATCGCCCGAGGAGGACGGCGACCGCTACATCGAGATCTGGAACCTGGTGTTCATGCAGTTCGAGCGCGACGCCGCCGGCAACATGCCGCGCCTGCCGCGTCCCTGTGTCGATACCGGCATGGGCCTGGAACGCATCGCCGCCGTGCTGCAGGGCGTGCACTCCAACTATGAAATCGACCTGTTCCAGCGCCTGATCGCCGCCGCCGCGCGCGAGACCGGCGTCAAGAACCTGGAAGACAACTCCCTCAAGGTCATCGCCGACCATATCCGCGCCTGCTCGTTCCTCATCGTCGACGGCGTGATCCCCAGCAACGAAGGCCGCGGCTACGTGCTGCGCCGCATCGTGCGCCGCGCGCTGCGCCATGGCTACAAGCTGGGCCAGACCAAGCCCTTCTTCCACCGCCTGGTGCCGGACCTGGTCGCCGAAATGGGCGAAGCCTATCCCGAGCTGGCCGCGATCGCCGAGCGCGTGGCCCAGGTGCTCAAGCAGGAAGAAGAACGCTTCGGCGAAACGCTGGAGCACGGCATGCGCATCCTGGACGGCGCGCTGGCCGGCGTGGCCAAGGGCGGGCAGCTGGACGGCACCACGCTGTTCACGCTGTACGACACCTACGGCTTCCCGGTGGACCTGACCGCCGACATCTGCCGCGAGCGCGATGTCGACGTGGACATGGCAGGCTTCGAGGCCGCCATGGAGCGCCAGCGCGACCAGGCCCGCGCCGCGGGCAAGTTCAAGATGGCCGAGGGCCTGAGTTACGAAGGCGCCGACACGCGCTTCGAAGGCTACGAGCAGCTCGAGCTGAGCGGCGCCAAGGTCACCGCCCTGTACGTGGACGGCACCCAGGTGCAGCAGGTGCAGGCCGGCCAGAGCGCGGTCGTGGTGCTCGATGCCACGCCGTTCTACGCCGAATCGGGCGGCCAGGTCGGCGACACCGGCCTGCTGGAAGCCGACGGCCTGCGCTTCGCCGTGGCCGATACGCTCAAGATCCAGGCCGGCGTGTTCGGCCATCATGGCGTGCTGGAATCGGGCACGCTGTCGGTGGGCGACAGCCTGCTGGCCCGCGTCGACGCCGTGCGCCGCGCGCGCACCGTGCGCAACCACTCCGCCACCCACCTGATGCACAAGGCGCTGCGCCAGGTGCTGGGCGCTCACGTCCAGCAGCGCGGCTCGCTGGTCGATCCCGACAAGACCCGTTTCGACTTCGCGCAGGACGCGCCGCTGTCCGCCGAGCAGATCGCCCGCGTGGAAGCCATCGTCAATGCTGAGATCCTGGCCAACCAGCCCACCGTGGCGCAGGTCATGCCCTATGACGACGCGGTCAAGGGCGGCGCCATGGCGCTGTTCGGCGAGAAGTACGGCGACACCGTGCGCGTGCTGGATATCGGTTTCTCGCGCGAACTCTGCGGCGGCACCCACGTGTCCCGCACCGGCGACATCGGCCTGTTCAAGATCGTGTCCGAAGGCGGCGTGGCCGCGGGCGTGCGTCGCGTCGAAGCCATCACCGGCGACAACGCGCTGGCCTGGGTGCAGAACCAGAACGCGCTGCTGACGCAGGTCGCGGGCATGCTGCGCAGCACGCCGGCCGACCTGCCCGCGCGCATCGCGCAGGTGCAGGATCAGGTCAAGGCCCTGGAAAAAGACCTGGAGCAGTCGCGCAGCAAGCTGGCCGCCAGCGCCGGCAACGACCTGGCGTCCAGCGCCGCGGTCGAGGTCAAGGGCATCAAGGTCCTGGCCGCCAGCATCGCCGACGTCGATCCCAAGGCCCTGCGCGGCATGGTCGACAACCTCAAGGACCGCCTGAAGCCCGCAGTCGTGCTGCTGGCGACCGGCGCCGAAGGCAAGATCAGCGTGGTGGGCGGCGTCACGGCCGACCTGACCGGCCGCGTCAAGGCCGGCGACCTGGTGGGCTTCGTGGCCGGCCAGGTGGGCGGCAAGGGCGGCGGACGTCCGGACATGGCCATGGGCGGCGGCACCGACGCCGCGGCCCTGCCGGCGGCGATCGCCAGCGTGCAGAAGTGGGTGGAAGAGCGTCTCTGATGGATTCGTCGGACGTACAGGCAGGGCTGGGCGGCGAGGCGCCGGCTTTCGATATGGAAGTCGACGCCAGCGGCCTGACCTGCCCCTTGCCCATCCTGCGCGCCAAGAAAGCCCTGGCGCAGATGGAAAGCGGGCAGGTGTTGCGAGTGGTCACGACCGACCGCAATGCTGTCCGCGACTTCCAGGCGTTCTCGCGCCAGACCGGCAACGCGCTGCTCGCGCAGCAGGAGTCGGACGGCGGCTGCACGCATTTCCTGCGCAGACGCTAGGCGGCGAGCGGGTTCCGGCCCGGATTTGTACAATGCAGGGATGTGGCGTTTTGGCGTGCTGTTTGTCGTATAAAACGCGCTTCCCGATGAAATTTGGAGCCTGGATTTGCCAGCCGGCTTCTTTAGGTGCTAGAATTTCCCGTTTTTCACAACTAATTCAAGGGATTACCTATGGTGGTGATTCGCCTGGCCCGCGGTGGGTCCAAGAAGCGTCCGTTCTACAACCTGGTGGCTGCTGATTCGCGCAACCGTCGCGATGGCCGTTTCATTGAACGCGTGGGTTTCTACAACCCGGTGGGCAATGATGGTGCCGAGAACCTGCGCATTGCGCTGGATCGCGTGCAACACTGGACCAGCAACGGCGCCCAACTGTCGCCCGCTGTCGAGCGTCTGGTCAAGGATTACTCGGCCAAGGTTTCCGCCGCGGCCTAAGTGCCTGCGCGGTAGCCCTGCCGGTTTTTCCTGCCTGCTACAGCTTCAATAGCTGCCATTACGCAACCCATACTCACGACATGTCTGCTGCCGCACCCTCCAACGCGGCGCCTGCGGATCTGATCGAGCTGGGCCGCATCACTGCGGCCTACGGCATCAAAGGCTGGGTCAAGGTGCAGCCACACTCGGCGCAAGCCGAAGTGCTGCTCACGGCTTCTGAATGGTGGTTGACTCGCCCTGTGCCCGAATCGGCGCGGGGCGTTGTCGCGTCTGGGCCGGTCGCATACAAGGTCCTGCAATCCCGTTCCCAGGGCGCCACGGTCGTGGCGCAGTTGGCGGGCATTGCCGATCGCGATCTGGCCGAAGCCTTGCGCGGATTTTCCGTGCAGGCCTCGCGCGGGTCCTTCCCCGCGCCCGAAGAAGACGAATACTACTGGGTCGACCTGATAGGCTGCGCGTTGTATACCAACGCCAATGGCGAACCCGCGCTGATCGGCGTGGTGGACGAGGTCTTCGACAACGGCGCCCACGCCGTGCTGAAGGTCCTGTGCCAGAGGGAAGGGGCCGACGGTCCCGAAGCCATCCTCAATGCCAAGGGCAAGCCTGCCGATATGCTCGTTCCGTTCGTACGCGCGCACATTCTTTCCGTGGACCTCGCCGCTCGCCGCATTGACAGCGACTGGCCGCTGGACCTCTGATGCGTATCGACGTCGTTACGCTCTTTCCCGAAATGTTCGGGGTAGTGCGCGACCTCGGCGTCACCGGCCGGGCGCACGCCCAGGGTCGGTGGTCCCTGCATGCCTGGAATCCCCGCGACTTCACGCACGATGTCCATCGCACCGTGGACGACCGTCCCTATGGGGGCGGTCCGGGCATGGTGATGATGGCCGCTCCGCTGGAGGCGGCTGTCAGCGCCGCCCAGCAGGCGCGGGCTGCCCAGGGGCTGGGGCCTGCGCCGGTCGCCTTGCTGGCGCCGGTGGGGCGCCGCTACGACCAGGCCGGAGCCGAGGCCCTGGCCGCTAGCGACGGGCTGATTCTGATCTGCGGCCGCTACGAGGGCGTGGACCAGCGTTTCATCGAACGTTGCGTCACCCAGGAAATCTCGCTGGGCGACTTCGTCCTGTCCGGCGGCGAGATCGCCGCGCTGGCGGTAATCGATGCCGCCGTGCGCCTGCTGCCCGGCGTGCTCAACGATGGCGACTCGGCCTTGCAGGACTCGTTCAACGATACGCTGTCCGGCTTGCTGGACAGTCCGCATTACACGCGCCCGGAAGTCTATGAAGGGGTGCCGGTGCCGCCGCCCTTGTTGACCGGGCATCATGCCAATATCGCCCGCTGGCGCAGGGAGCGGTCGCTGGAGCTGACCCTCACGCGCCGTCCCGAATTGGTTGAATCGGCCCGCGTCCGCGGGGCGCTGACCTTGGCCGATGAACGATTTCTCGCTGAGCTGGCGGGCGAATCCTTGCCCCCCCTGCCTGCCCGGCGTCGTCGCGGCGCCAAATCCGGGGCTTCCTGAGCCGCTGGCCGCATGGCGCGGCCGCGCTGCATTGATTCCACAATTTTATTGGTGAGATGTGTGCCCCGCGCGGATCGGGGGGATCTCGCTCGGCCGGCTGTCGGCGCTTTCGCGCCTTGCCGGCTTTCCGCATCGCAATATTGCGGTCCATGGATTTCCGCGGCGCAACCGCTCTGAGTTGGCCTAGGGATGCTCCTAGGTTGTCGCTTTTCGCGCATCTCCCTAGCATTGAAAATTATATAAAAATGAAATTTTCATATGCGCCGATCCTCTCCTCCTGCGTCCGCGCCACGCGCTGACACACCCTTGGCCGAGCCGCTGCTGGCGGCGGGCCGTCCCGAGTCCGCAGTGGATATGTGGCTGGGCCAGCAACTGCGCCAACTGCGCAAGCAGCACGGTAGATCGCTGGCGGATGTGGCACGGGCCTGCGGCATGTCCGTGGGGCTGCTCAGTCAGATCGAGCGAGGCCTGAGTTCGGCGTCGGTCAAGATCCTGCATCTGCTGGCACGGGAGTTCAGCGTGTCGGTCAATACCTTGCTGCGCAATGCCGAACATACAGAAATCGAAGATGGCGGTCGTGTGGCCCGCGCGGGAACGCATCGGTATATCGACTTGCGGGAGAAGGGCATCGTCAAGGAGATGTACACGCCGCCAGCCTGCCGCAGCATGGATCTATGCCGCGCAACGATCGAGCCAGGCGGTTCCACGGGCAACGAGCTGTTCGTGACCGGGCAAGGCGAGCAGATCGGCGTGGTGGTCAGGGGCGTGCTTGAACTTTGGGTGGGCGATCGTGTTGTGTTGCTCCAGGAGGGCGACAGCTTTTGCTATGCCAGCAGCACGCCACGCCGCTGGCGCAATCCCGGAGCCCAGACGACTGAGGTCATCTGGGCGATTTCGAACATCAACCAAGCTGCGGGGGACACGACACAACCGGCGCCTTGAGCGCGTGGGCAGCAAAGCGGCGCGATGACGTTGGGGATCATCCGCCTTCCGGGCAGCGCCCGGGACTCCTTGCCAAGTTGGAGACATGTCATGAAATTCAAAATCCTGGTTGTTGTTGCATTCGCAGCGTTGTCAGCGGCGGCGGCCGCGCAAGCCCAGACGGTGTTGAAGGTCGGGTCCACGCCGACCGGCAGCCCGTTTACATTCCTCGATACCAAGACCAACTCGATCGAGGGGGTGATGGTGGATATCGTCAGGGCGGTTGGCAAGGAAGCAGGTTTCGAGGTGCAGATCGAGCCCATGGCGTTCTCGGCGCTGATCGGCTCATTGACGTCCAAGCGCATCGATATCGTCTCGGCGGCCATGTTCATCACGCCGCAGCGCCAGCAAGTGGTCAGTTTTTCCGTGCCGGTGTACCAGTATGGCGAAGGCGTGATGGTACTCAAGAGCGACGACAAGGAATACAAGTCGTTCGCCGACATGAAGGGCATGAGCGTCGGCGTACAGGTTGGAACGGCCTTCGTCGAGCCCATCCAGAAGAGCGGCGTCTTTAAGGAAGTGAAGCTATATGACAGTCCCCCGGACATGATGCGCGACGCCAATGCCGGCCGCATTCAGGGCGGCTTCATGGACTATCCGATCGCCGCCTACATCCTGAGCCAGGGCAATTATCCCAATCTGAAAATGGCTCGCTCGTACCAGCCTACTGTCGTGGGCAGCCTGGGTCTGGCCACGCGCAAGGACGACACGGCCTTGCTCGATCGCATCAACAAGGCGCTGGCCAAGCTGAAGGCCGATGGGGTCATTGATGGAATCCTGAAAAAGTGGGGGCTGGGCGGCTGACGCCTGTGCGACCGCGGGCGGGGCGTCGCGGTTGATGCCTCGTCCGGGCCGCGCGCCTGTGCGCGCGGATCTGCCGCGGCCAATGTGCTGGGCCGAGGTTTTGTTGGGGGGGGGGACCGAGCCATGATGGAATTCTTCAGGGACGCGGCGGAATACCTGCCGATATTGTTGGAGGGCGCCAAGCTCACCGTTCTGGTGACGCTCGGCTCATTGGTGTTGTCTACATTGCTGGGCCTGGCGTGGGCGCTGATGCGCGTGTCGGGCAACAAATACCTTTCGAAATTCAGCGCGGGCGTGATCAACCTGCTGCGCGGCATTCCGATCATCGTGCTGCTGTTCTACATCTATTTTGTGATGCCGGACATGGGTATCGCGTTGACGGCGCTGCAGGCTGCCATCATCGGATTGGGCATCGCCTATTCGGCCTATCAGGCGGAGAATTTCCGCGCCGGCATCGAAGCCATTGATCGCGGTCAGATCGAGGCCGCCATGGCGATGGGCATGAGCTGGAGCATGACGATGCGCCGGGTCGTGTTGCCACAGGCCGTCAAGATCGTGCTGCCGCCCTACGGCAACATCATGATCATGATGCTCAAGGATTCTTCGCAGGCGTCCACCATCACCGTGGCTGAGCTTGCGCTGCAGGGCAAGCTGATTGCGGTCTCCACCTTCAAGAACGCGACGGTATTCTCGCTGGTGGCGCTGATGTACCTGTTGATGTGCGTGCCGTTGATCCTGCTGGTTCGCCATCTGGAAAAAAGGAGTGGCGCCAAATGATCGAACTCAAGGGAGTGCGCAAGAACTTTGGGGCGCTGGAGGTGCTCAAGGGCATCGATGCCGACGTGGGCAAGGGCGAGGTGGTGTGCGTGATCGGGCCCTCAGGTTCCGGCAAGTCCACCATCCTGCGCTGCATCAACGGCCTGGAGCGCTACAACGCCGGCCGCATCACCGTGGATGGGGAATTGGTGGACTGCGATGCGCCGTCCATTGTTTCCATTCGCACGCAGGTGGCGATGGTGTTTCAGCGCTTCAACCTGTTCCCCCACCGCACCGCGCTGGAGAATGTGGTGGAAGGGCCGATCTACGTGAAGGGCGAGCCGCGCGCGCAGGCCTTGGAGCGCGGCCGCGAGCTGCTGGCCAGCGTCGGCCTGGCCGACAAGGCTGGCGCGCATCCGCCGCAGCTCTCCGGCGGCCAGCAGCAGCGTGTGGCGATCGCGCGGGCGCTTGCGATGCGCCCCAAGGCCATCCTGTTCGACGAGCCGACATCGGCCCTGGATCCAGAGCTGGTGGGCGAGGTGCTGGGCGTGATGCGCAAGCTGGCCGAGGCCGGCATGACCATGGTCGTCGTGACGCATGAGATGAGCTTCGCGCGCGAAGTGGCCGATCGCGTCATGTTTTTTGACGGCGGCGTGATGGTGGAACAGGGTGTCGCTCGGGAAGTGCTGAATCATCCGCAGCATCCACGCACGCAGGACTTTCTGCGCCGCGTGCTGCATCCCATGTGAGAGGCCATCATGTCGCAAACGCCTTTTCCTCTTTCTCCTTCGCTCTGGGCCGCCACCGCCGTGCCGCCGCCGGACACGCATCCATTGACCCAGTCGACCCAGGCTGACGTGCTGGTGGTGGGCGGCGGTTATGCCGGCCTGAGCGCGGCGCTGCATCTGGCTGAACAGGGAGCGCGCGCGGTGTTGCTGGAAGCGCGCGAGATCGGTTTCGGCGGTTCCGGGCGCAATGGCGGACAGGTCATCCCGGGCTTGAAATACGATCCTGACGCGCTGCTCTCCATGTTCGGCGCCGAGGGCGGCGAACGGCTGATACGTTTCGCTGGCGCAACGGCTGATTCCGTCTTCAACCTGATCGAGCGGCATGGGATGAACGTGCCGCGTGTGCGCCATGGCTGGATCCAGGGGGCGCACAATGCCGCCGCCCTGAAGCTGGCGCACGCGCGCGCCGCGCAATGGGCGCGCTGGGGCGCCGACGCCCAACCGTTGGACAAGGGCGAGGCGGCGCGCCTGATTGGCTCTGATCGGTATCTGGGCGGCTGGGTTGACCGGCGCGCGGGCGCGGTGCAGCCATTGAGCTATGCGCGCGAGCTGGCCCGGGCCGCGCTGGGGGCTGGCGCCGTGCTTCACACCGATACTCCTGTCACGGGCTTCAAGCGTGATGGCGGCAGATGGGTCGCCCGCACAGCTGGCGGCCCCGTGGTCATGGCCGATCGCGTGGTGATGTGCGCCAATGCCTACGGCGGCGACCTGCTGCCAGGACTGAGAGCCTCGATCATCGATGCCAATACGTTCCAGGTGGCCACCTCGCCTTTGCCGGAGCGCTTGCGCGCGGGCATATTCCCGGAAGGTCACGTTACGTCCGATACCCGCAACTTGCTGCTGTACTTTCGGCTCGATCACCAGGGACGACTGCTGATGGGCGGTCGCGGACCATTCCGCGAGCCCACAGGGGTGCAGGATTGGTCTCACTTGGAACGGGTGATGGTGAAGTTGTTTCCGCAGGTGGCGGGCGTGCCGTTTGAATACCGCTGGTGCGGTCGCGTGGCCATCACGCGCGACTACCTGCCGCATCTGCACGAGCCGCAGCCGGGGCTGTTGGTGAACGTCGGCTGCCAGGGTCGTGGCGTGGGTTTGCAGACGAGCATGGGTCATGCCATGGCGCGATATCTGCTCAGCGGCGACCCCGGGGCATTGCCTGTGCCCTTGTCGCCCGTGAAGTCCTTCCCGCTGTACGGCTTGCGCCGCCTTTACGTCGGCGCAGCCGTCACGTGGTTCCGCATGATCGACGGCGGGGTGTAGGCGGCGCGGTTGCACAGCAAAATGGGAGGGACGCCCTTGAGCGCCGAGGACGGCGGGCGCCGATCCAATGCGTGAAGCCCAAGTTGAAAGCGCAGGATCCGGTTCCATGCCGGATCCTGCGCTTTCCAGCGCCGCTCAGCCGCTTGGGGACTGGTTTGGGGCTGTTTTCGCGGCGGAGTTTTTCGCAGGTACGCGTCTTGGGCGAGGGCGGTTAGTTGCCCAGCTTGGCGCGCTGTTCCTGCACCTTGCGCAGCGTTTCGCCGAATTGCGCGACGCGGGCCTTTTCCTGCTCGACGACGGCGGCGGGCGCGCGTTCGACGAAACTGGCGTTGGACAGCTTGCCGTTGGCCTTGGCGATCTCGCCTTCGAGGCGGGCGATTTCCTTGTCCAGGCGCACGCGCTCGGCGGCGACGTCGATCTCCACGTGCAGCATCAGGCGGCTGGCGCCGACCACCTGCACCGGCGCGCCGGCATCGGGCAGGGCATCCAGCACGTCGACCCGGCTCAGCTTGGCCAGCGCGGCCAGGTAGGGCGCGTTGCGCTTGAGCATGTTCCGGTCTTCGCCCTGGGCGCACAGCGGCACCTTCTGGGCTGGCGACAGGCTCATCTCGCCGCGCAGCGCGCGCACGGCCTCGACCTGGGCCTTGAGTTCGGCCACGTCGGCTTCCGCCGCCGCGTCCTGGGCGGCGGGGTTGGCGACCGGGAAGGGCTGCACGCTGACGCTGCCGGGCACGCAGGCCTGACGCTTGCCGGCCACCACCGAGACCGTCTGCCACAGTTCCTCGGTGATGAAGGGGATGATGGGGTGCGCCAGACGCAGCACCGCTTCCAGCACGCGGATCAGCGTGCGGCGCGTGCCGAGCTGCTGAGCGGGCGTGCCGGTCTGGATCTGGACCTTGGCCAGCTCCAGGTACCAGTCGCAGTATTCGTCCCACACGTAGCGGTACAGCGCGTTGGCGACGTTGTCGAAGCGGTAGTCGGCGAAGCCGCGCGCCACATCGGCTTCCAGCGTCTGCAACTGGCTGACGATCCAGCGGTCGACGAACGAGGTCTCGCCGGCGTCCGAACCCGTCAGGTCATGCCCCTCGGTGTTCATCAGCACGAAGCGGGTGGCGTTCCAGAGCTTGTTGCAGAAGTTACGGTAGCCCTCGCAGCGCTTCAGGTCGAAGTTGATGTTGCGGCCCAGCGTGGCATAGGCGGCCATGGTGAAGCGCAGCGCGTCGGTGCCGAAGGCGGGGATGCCGTCCGGGTACTGGCGGCGCGTGGTCTTCTCGATGGAGCCGGCCTGCTTGGGGTTCATCAGGCCGTAGGTGCGCTTGGCCACCAGCCCATCCAGGTCGATGCCGTCGATCAGGTCCACGGGGTCCAGCGTGTTGCCCTTGGATTTGCTCATCTTCTGGCCGTCCGCGTCGCGGATCAGGCCGTGCACGTAGACGTGCTTGAACGGAATCTGGCCGGTCATGTGCGTGGTCAGCATGACCATGCGCGCGACCCAGAAGAAGATGATGTCGAAGCCCGTGACCAGCACGCTGGATGGCAGGTAGCGCTGCAGGTCCGGCGTGTTCTCGGGCCAGCCCAGCGTGGTGAAGGGCACCAGGCCGGACGAGAACCAGGTGTCGAGCACGTCGGGGTCGCGCGTCAGCGGTCCCGTCACGCCGGCGGCGCGGGCCTGTTCGATGGCTTCGGCCTCGTTGTGGGCGACGAACACCTGGCCGTCTTCCGCGTACCAGGCGGGGATCTGGTGGCCCCACCACAGCTGGCGCGAGATGCACCAGTCCTGGATGTTGTTGAGCCACTGGTTGTAGATGGTGGTCCAGTTGTCGGGGTAGAACTGGATGCGGCCGTCGGCCACGACTTCCAGCGCCACCTGGGTGATGCTCTTGCCCGGGTTCAGCGTGCCTTCGGGCGCCGGCTTGCTCATGGCTACGAACCACTGGTCGGTCAGCATGGGTTCCAGCACCACGCCGGTGCGGTCGCCCTTGGGCTGCATCATCTTGTGCGGCTCGACCTTGACCAGGAACTGCTCGGCTTCCAACTGGGCGACCACTGCCTTGCGGGCCTCGTAGCGCTCCATGCCCTGGAATTGCTTGGGGCCGTTCTCGTTGATGTGGGCGTCCAGCGTGAAGATCACGATCATGGGCAGATCGTGGCGCAGCGCGCAGGCGTAGTCGTTGAAGTCGTGCGCGCCAGTGATCTTGACGCAGCCGGTGCCGAATTCGGGGTCGACGAAATCGTCGGCGATGATGGGGATGTTGCGGTCGCACAGCGGCAGCTCGACCAGCTTGCCGACCAGGTGCTTGTAGCGCGGGTCTTCCGGATGCACGCAGAGCGCGCCGTCGGCCAGCATGGTCTCGGGGCGCGTGGTGGCGATGGTCAGGCCGCGCAGCGTGACGCTCTGGCCGTCCTTGTCGGTGATGGTCTGCGGGCCGTCGACGAAGGGGTAGAGGATGTGCCACATGTGGCCGTCGGTTTCCTCGGACACCACTTCCAGGTCGGACACGGCCGTCAGCAGCTTGGGATCCCAGTTGACCAGGCGCTTGCCGCGGTAGATCAGGCCCTGTTTATGCAGGCGCACGAAGGTCTCGACCACGCCGCGCGACATGCGCTCGTCCATGGTGAAGTACTCGCGCGGCCAGTCGGCGGATGCGCCCAGGCGGCGGACCTGTCCGGTGATCGTGCTGCCGGACTTTTCCTTCCATTCCCAGACTTTTTCGACGAACTTCTCGCGGCCCAGGTCGTGGCGCGAAACCTTTTGGGCGTCGAGCTGTCTTTCAACGACGATCTGCGTGGCGATGCCGGCGTGGTCGGTGCCGGGAATGAACACGGTGTCGTTGCCCGACATGCGGTGGTAGCGCACCAGGCCGTCCATGATGGTCTGGTTGAAGGCATGGCCCATGTGCAGTGTGCCCGTCACGTTGGGCGGCGGGAACTGGATCACATAGGGCGTGGCTTCCGACCCCGTTTTTACGTGCTGGCCGGCCGTGAAATATCCGCGCTTCTCCCATTCCGCATACCAGCGGGATTCGAGTTCGGCGGGTTCGAAGCTCTTGGAAAGCTCCGGGGATTCGGTGGCGCCAGCGGCGGCGTTCGGGGTTGCGGCTTGGGTCATTGCAGGGTTCCGGCAGACAGGTAGCCCGGTCGATGGAGGCGGGCAGCAAACCGATCATTTTAAGATGTAATGCGGTCTTCTCGCCGTGTTAGAATACCGGGTTACTGTAAACCTTTTGGAAGTCCCTGAATTCATTGAGGATTCATTGAAAAAGTTCATATTGAAACTTCAATGAAAACGCGGTGAGATTTCAGAACATGCCGTCCAGCGCGTCCGTTGGGCATTGCCGGACCATTACTTCGGCAGGGCCGCGGGCCGGCGGATTCCCTCAGACGGAATGCCGGCGGCCTGGCGGGATATCGGCGCAGGCCGGCATGGGATGGACATAGGTGGGCAGTGTCGAATCCTGCCTCGGCCGTGTGGTACGGGCCGGCCTGGAACGGTGATGCGTTCCGGACCGCTTGCGCGCAGGCAGCGCGACGGCGCCTGAAGGGTGAAACCGACAGGCGCGGAACCACGCCGGGCAATTAATCAGAAACCAGTCAGAAACCAGTTTTCGGAGTTCTCCATGTCCATCCAACGCACCCTCTCGATCATCAAGCCCGACGCCGTCGCCAAGAACGTCATCGGCCAGATCGTCGCCCGCTTCGAGCAAGCCGGCCTGAAGGTCATCGCCGCCCGCCTGCAACAGCTGTCGCGCGCCGATGCCGAGCGCTTCTACGCCGTGCACAAAGAACGCCCCTTCTTCAAGGACCTGGTCGACTTCATGGTCTCGGGCCCCGTGTTCGTGCAAGTGCTGGAAGGCGAAGAAGCCATCCAGAAGAACCGTGACCTGATGGGCGCCACCGACCCCAAGAAGGCCGCCCCGGGCACCATCCGCGCCGATTTCGCCGACAGCATCGACGCCAACGCCGTGCACGGCTCCGACGCTCCGGAAACGGCCGCTGTCGAAGTCGCCTTCTTCTTCCCCGAAATCAACATCCACAGCCGTTGATTCTCGCGGAAACGCCGTAATCGTTTTTTAGCTTTGCCAGGTCATGGAATCCGTCGAACGAATCAATCTGCTGGGGCTTGATGGCGCCGCCCTGTCCGAACTCGTCGGGCAATGGGGGGGCAAGCCGTTTCGCGCCCGCCAGCTGCAGCGCTGGATGCACCAGCGCGGCGCCGATTCGTTCGACGCCATGACCGACCTAGCCCGCGAGTTCCGGGGCCAGTTGGCCGAGCGCTGCCGCATCGAGGCCCTGCCGGTCAATACCGAGCAGCGTTCGTCCGACGGCACGCGCAAGTGGTTGTTCGACGTGGGGCAGGGCAACGCCATCGAGACGGTCTTCATCCCCGAAGACGATCGCGGCACGCTGTGCATCTCCAGCCAGGCCGGCTGTGTGGTGAACTGCCGTTTCTGCTCGACCGGACACCAGGGCTTCAACCGCAACCTGAAGACCAGCGAGATCATCGGCCAGCTGTGGTGGGCCAAGCGTGTGCTCGAGGCCGATATCGGCACGGCGCGCCTGGAAAGCGCCAAGGCATCCGAAGACACCCGCGTGGTCAGCAACGTCGTCATGATGGGCATGGGCGAGCCTCTGCTCAACTACGACCAGGTCCTGCCGGCGCTGCGCCTCATGTTGGACGACAACGCCTACGGCCTGTCGCGCCGCCGCGTCACCGTGTCGACCTCGGGCGTGGTTCCCATGATGGACCGCCTGTCGCAGGACTGTCCGGTGGCGCTGGCCGTGTCGCTGCACGCGCCCAACGACGCGCTGCGCGACGAACTCGTGCCGCTGAACAAGAAATACCCGTTGAAGGAGCTGCTGGCCGCTTGCGAGCGCTATCTGGCGCATGCGCCGCGCGACTTCATCACTTTTGAATACTGCATGCTGGACGGCATCAATGACACCGACCAGCACGCCAAGGAATTGATCCAGCTTGCACGACTGGTGCGCTGCAAGCTCAACCTGATCCCGTTCAACCCTTTCCCCGAGTCGGGCCTGAAGCGCTCGCCTTCGGCGCGTGTGAAAGTCTTCGCGCAGCGCCTGATGGACGCGGGCATCGTCACGACGGTGCGCAAGACACGGGGAGACGACATTGATGCCGCTTGCGGCCAACTGGCCGGGGAAGTGCGCGACCGCACCCGGATCACCGAGCGCAACGCCGCACAGCGCCAGACCATACCAATTAAACAGGTGCATGCATGACGCAGGAATTGGCTTCC
This sequence comes from Achromobacter sp. 413638, assembly GCF_043119405.1. Taxonomy (NCBI): domain Bacteria; kingdom Pseudomonadati; phylum Pseudomonadota; class Betaproteobacteria; order Burkholderiales; family Alcaligenaceae; genus Achromobacter; species Achromobacter sp. 413638. The sequence continues at coordinate 14,083 of NZ_JBICCO010000060.1, read as the reverse complement.
GCAGCGGTGTCCGAGACGTCCGCGGCCGGTACTGGAAAGATCGGCTCGGCGCTGCGCGCGCTGCGCGAATCCAAGGGCTGGTCGGTGGACGAAGTGTCCAGCCGGATCAAGTTCTCCGCCCGTCAGATCGAAGCCCTTGAAAACGAGCAATGGGCCGACCTGCCCTCGGGCGTGTCGCTGCGCGGCCTGATCCGCAACTATGCGCGTCTGCTTGGCGCGGACTCGCAGGCCATCGTCGAGTCGCTCGATCCCAAGGAACGCGTCACCGGGCCGGTCAAGCTCAGCCCGGGCGCGCTGCATTCCGCGCATTCCATTCCCCAGTCCGGGGCCGACGACGAGCGTTCCTCGTCGGCGTCCTGGGGCTGGCTGATCGCCATCGTGCTGGTGCTGGCCGCCGGCGTGGCCTATGCGTTCTGGCAGGGCTGGCTGCCCCAGCATTGGCTGGCGTTCGACTGGCTCCCCAAGCTGTCCAAGTAAACCCGGTTTCCCCGATGCAAGAATCCTCTCTGCCTTGCCAGGATGCGCCGCCTCCCGATGTGGGAGCCGCGCCGCGCCGCGCCACGCGTTCAGTGGACGTGAAGTGGGGCGAGCGCGTGGTGACGATCGGCGGCAGTGCGCCGGTGGTGGTCCAGTCCATGACCAATACCGACACCGCCGACGCCATCGCCACCGCGATCCAGGTCAAGGAACTGGCGCTGGCCGGTTCCGAAATGGTGCGGATCACGGTCAACACGCCGGAAGCCGCCCGTGAAGTCGCGGCCATCCGAGAGCAGCTCGACCGCATGGGCGTGGACGTGCCGCTGGTGGGCGACTTCCACTACAACGGCCACAAGCTGCTGACGCAGTTCCCGGAATGCGCGCAGGCCCTGTCCAAGTACCGGATCAATCCGGGCAACATGGGTGGCGGCAAGCGCCGCGACGACAATTTCGCGCAGATGATCGAGGTTGCCTGCCGCTACGACAAGCCGGTGCGCATCGGCGTGAACTGGGGCAGCCTGGACCACGAGCTGATGGCCCGCAAGATGGACGAGAACAACCAGCGCGCGGTGCCCTGGGAGGCTCAGGCGGTGATGCGCGACGCGCTGGTCGTGTCCGCCATCAGCAATGCGCAGCGCGCGGAAGAGCTGGGCCTGCGCCGCGATGCCATCATCCTGTCTTGCAAGGTCAGCCATGTGCAGGACCTGATCGCCGTCTATCGTGATCTGTCCGCCCGTTGCGACTATCCGCTGCACCTGGGCCTGACCGAGGCCGGCATGGGCAGCAAGGGCATCGTGGCCTCGACGGCGGCGCTGGCCGTGCTGTTGCAGCAGGGCATCGGCGACACCATCCGCATTTCGCTGACGCCCGAGCCGGGCGGCGACCGCAGCCGCGAGGCCGTGGTGGCGCAGGAAATCCTGCAGACCATGGGCCTGCGCGCGTTCACGCCGCTGGTGGTGGCCTGCCCGGGTTGCGGCCGCACCAGCAGCACGTTCTTCCAGGAGCTGGCCGACAGCATCCAGTCCTATCTGCGACGGCAGATGCCTCTGTGGCGCACGCAGTATCCGGGCGTCGAGAACATGAACGTCGCGGTCATGGGCTGTGTGGTCAACGGGCCGGGCGAAAGCCGGCACGCGGACATCGGCATCAGCCTGCCGGGCACGGGTGAAGTGCCCGCAGCGCCGGTGTTCGTGGACGGCGAGCGCACGGTCACGCTCAAGGGTGATCACATCGCCGAAGAGTTCCAGGCCATTGTCGAAGACTACGTCGCGCGCCGTTACGGCGCGCACGCCTCTCACTAAAAGTAAGGGTAGGGTCGTTGCGTGCGCCGGCAGGCGCGCGGGACGGCATGATCAAGATGACTCAAGCTTTCCAGAAAGTGGCCGCGATACGCGGCATGAATGACCTGTTGCCGGGGGCCAGCGCCCGCTGGGAACAATTCGAGGAAATCGTGCGCGGCTGGCTGCGCGGCTATGGCTATCGCAACGTGCGCACGCCGGTGCTTGAGCATACGCGCCTGTTCGCGCGCGGCATCGGCGAGGTCACCGACATCGTCGAGAAGGAGATGTACACCTTCACCGACGCGCTCAACGGCGAATCGCTGACCATGCGTCCGGAAATGACGGCCGGCATCGTGCGCGCATCCATCGAGCACAACCTGCTCTACGATCGCCCGCAGCGCGTCTATTCCATCGGCCCCGTGTTCCGCCACGAGCGCCCGCAGCGCGGCCGCTACCGCCAGTTCCACCAGATCGACGTCGAGGCGCTGGGCTTCGCCGGTCCCGACGTGGACGCTGAACTCATCGTCATGCTGGCCCGCCTGTGGAAGCTGCTGGGCCTGACCGACGTGCGGCTCGAATTGAATTCGCTGGGCCAGCCGGCCGAGCGCGCCGCGCACCGCGCCGCGTTGATCGAGCACCTGGAAAAGCACCGCGACATCCTCGACGAGGATGGCCAGCGCCGCATGTACACCAATCCGCTGCGCGTGCTGGACACCAAGAATCCCGCCATGCAGGAAATGGCCGACAGCGCGCCGCGCCTGTTCGATTTCCTGGGCGAGGAATCGCGCGCGCACTTCGACGGCGTGTGCCAGCGCCTGGCCGATGCCGGCATCGAATACCGCCTGAACCCGCGCCTGGTGCGCGGGCTGGACTACTACAACCTGACCGTGTTCGAGTGGGTGACCGATCGCCTGGGCTCTCAGGGCACGGTGTGCGGCGGCGGCCGCTACGATGGCCTGATCGAGCTGCTGGGCGGCAAGCCGGCGCCGGCCGTGGGCTTCGCCATCGGCATGGAGCGCCTGCTGGACCTGTGGGAGCAGAGCGTCGAGGTCCAGGCCGAGCCCGAGTGCGAGGTGTACGTGGTGCACCAGGGCGAAGAGGCCCAGCGGCTGGCCGCGCAGGTCGGCGAGGACCTGCGCGACGCCGGTCTGTCGGTGATCGTGCACGCTGGCGCGGCCAGCTTCAAATCCCAATTCAAGCGCGCCGACGGCAGCGGCGCGCGGGTTGCGGTTATTCTTGGCGCCGACGAAGTGGCCGCGCGGACCGCCAGCGTCAAGTTCCTGCGGGCCGACGCGCAAGGCGAGGCCGAGCAGCGGCAGGTTGCCCTGGCGGAGTTGGCCAGCGTATTGAAGAACAAGGGTTAAGGCATGGCATACGATCTCGAAGAACAGGAAAAACTCGACGCAATCAAGGCCTGGTGGGCCCGCTACGGCACGGTGGTCATCTCGCTGGTGGCCGCCGTGGCCCTGGCCTGGGGCGGCTGGTGGAGCTGGAAGGCCTATGAGTCGCATCGCGCGAACCAGGCCATGAGCTACTTCGAGGCGCTTGAGGACGCGGCGCGCCTGGGCACCGCCGATTCGGTCGTGCGCATCAAGACCGCCGCCGCCACGCTGCGCGAGCAGTACGGCTCCACCGGCTACGCCGCCCGCGGCGCGCTGGTGGCGGCCCAGGCCCTGCTGATCCAGAAGGATACGGACGGCGCGCGCGAGCAGCTCGAATGGCTGGCCGCCCAGAACAAGAACCCGTCCATGCAGTCCGTCGCGCGCCTGCGCCTGGCGGGTCTGCTGCTTGACCAGAAGCAATACGATGCCGCGCTGACGCAGCTGAACAGCCCGCCGCCCGCGTTCGCGGCCTTGTTCGCCGACCGCCGTGGCGATATCCTCGCTGCCCAGGGCAAGCGCGACGAGGCGCGGGCCGCATGGCAAAGCGCCATCGATGGCCTGGGAACCGCGAATCCGCTGACCCAAGTCGTGCAATTGAAACTGGATGCCCTGAGCGGAGCCTGACTGTAATGCGTAAATTTGCCACTGGCCGTGCCCTGCGCGGCGCCGTATGCCTGACGGGCCTGCTGGTCCTGGGCGGTTGCGGCATGTTTTCCCGGGACGACGGCCGTTACGACCCGGCGCCCCTGACCGAGTACAAGGCCGGCATGTCGGTGCGTCAGGTCTGGTCCGTTTCGGTGGGCAGCGGCTCGGGCCTGGGCTTCGCGCCCGCCGTCGTCAACGACGCCGTCTATGCCGCCACGCCCGACGGCTCGGTCGGCAAGTTCGACCTGCAAAGCGGCCGCCAGATCTGGAAGGTCCGCGCCGAGACCAAGCAGCTCTCCGCCGGCGTCGGCAGCGACGGCACGACCACGGCCGTCGCTTCGCCCGACGGCGACGTGATCGCCTTCGACGATACCGGCAAGGTCAAGTGGAAGGCCCGCGCCACCAGCGACGTGACGATTCCGCCCGTGGTGGGCTACGGCATCGTCGTGGTGCGCAGCGGCGACTATCGCATCCAGGCCTTTGACGCCAACAGCGGCGACCGCCTCTGGAGCGTGCAGCGGCCCGGCCCGGCCCTGGCTCTGCGCAGCGCCGCCCAGATGGTGCTGGCCGAGGGGCTGGTCATCACCGGCCTGCCCGGCGGCAAGCTCATGGCCATCGCCTCCGACAGCGGCAACGTCCAGTGGGAAGGCACCGTGGCCACGCCGCGCGGCGCCAGCGACCTGGAACGCCTGACCGACGTGGTGGGCTCGCCCCGCATCGCCGGCAACCTGCTTTGCGCGGTTGCCTACCAAGGGCGTATCGTATGCTTTGACGTGACGGCCGGCGGCCGTCCGATCTGGGCCAAGGACTTCTCCAGCGTCAGCGGCATGAGCCTGGATGAGCGCTTCGCCTACGCGTCCGACCAGAACAGCGTGGTCAGCGCCTTCGCGCTGGACAATGGCGGCAACGTCTGGAAGCAGGCCGCGCTGAAGAACCGCCAGCTGACCGCGCCGGCCCTGCTCGGCGGCGCGCTCGCCGTCGGCGACCTGGATGGTTACGTGCACTTCCTGTCGCGCAGCGACGGCAGCCTGATGGCGCGCCTGTCGGTGGGCGGCGGAGCGATCGTCTCGCCGCCGCAGACCACGTCGCAAGGCGTGCTGATCCAGACGGGCAATGGCAACCTTGCCCTGATCGGCTCCAACTGAAACCCATAGAACAAAAGCCCTTACCGTGTCTTTCAAGCCTGTCGTCGCCCTGGTCGGCCGCCCCAATGTGGGGAAGTCGACCCTTTTCAACCGCCTGACGCGATCGCGCGCCGCGCTGGTGGCCGATTATTCCGGCCTGACCCGCGATCGCCACTATGGCGAGGGCAGGGTGGGCGAGATCCCGTTCATCGCGATCGACACGGGCGGCTTCGAGCCGGTGGCCAAGGACGGCATCCTGCTGGAAATGGCGCGCCAGACCCGGCAGGCCATCGCCGAGGCCGACGTGGTCGTGTTCCTGGTGGACGCGCGAGCCGGCCTCAACGCCCATGACCACGAGATCGCCCAGCTGCTGCGCAAATCCGGCCAGCAGCGCGTGCTGCTGGCGGTCAACAAGGCCGAGGGCATGGGATCCGGCGCCGCCGTGGCCGAGTTCCACGAACTGGGCCTGGGCCAGCCGTATGCGATTTCGGCCGCGCACGGCGATGGCATCGTCGACCTGATCGAGCTGGCGCTGAAGGACCTGGCGCCGCCGGTCGAGGAAGAGCCCGTCGAGGAAGGCCCGCACGATCACCGCATCAAGCTGGCCATCGTCGGCCGTCCCAACGTCGGCAAGTCCACGCTCATCAACACGCTGATGGGCGAAGAGCGCGTCATCGCGTTCGACATGCCGGGCACCACGCGCGACGCCATCGAAATCGACTTCGAGCGCGACGGCCGCCGCTACACGCTGATCGACACGGCCGGCCTGCGCAAGCGCGGCAAGGTGTTCGAGGCGGTCGAGAAGTTCTCGGTCATCAAGACCCTGCAGGCCATCGAGGCCAGCAACGTGGTCCTGCTGATGCTGGACGCGCAGACCGAAATCTCCGAGCAGGACGCCCACATCGCGGGCTTCGTGCTGGAGACGGGCCGCGCGGTGGTGGTCGCCATCAACAAATGGGATGGCCTGGACGCCGACCAGAAGGAACGCATCGAGCGCGAGTTCCAGCGCAAGCTGCGCTTCCTGTCCTTCGCCCGCATGCACACGATTTCGGCGTTGCGTGCACAGGGCATGCGGCCGCTGCTCAAGTCCATCAACGCCGCCCACAGCGCCGCCTTCGCCAAGCTGTCCACGCCCAAGCTCACCCGCGAGCTGCAGGCCGCGGTCGAGCAGCAGCCGCCGCCCCGCAAGGGCATCTTCCGCCCCAAGATGCGCTACGCGCACCAGGGCGGCCAGAACCCGCCGCTGGTCGTCATCCACGGCAACGCGCTGGATGCGGTGCCGGATTCCTACCGGCGCTACCTGGAAACGCGTTTCCGCAACGCCTTCGACCTGGCCGGCACGCCGCTGCGGATCGAATTCAAGTCATCGCACAATCCTTACGCGCAGGAAGATTGACCCCATGAGCAGATTCTGGAGCCCCGTGGTGGGGACGTTGAGCCCCTACGTGCCGGGCGAGCAGCCCAAGCTTCGGAATCTGGTCAAGCTCAATACCAACGAGCATCCCTACGGGCCGTCGCCCAGGGTGCTCGAGGCCATACGCGGCGCCTGCGACGATACGCTCAAGCTCTACCCGGATCCGTCTTCCGACAGCCTGCGCCAGGCCATCGCCGACAACTGCGGCGTGCGCCCGGAGCAGGTCTTCGTGGGCAATGGCTCCGACGAGGTGCTGGCGCACGTGTTCCTGGCGCTGCTCAAGCATCCGCGTCCGCTGCGCTTTCCCGACATCAGCTACAGCTTCTATCCGGTCTACTGCGGCTTGTACGGCATCGACCATGAAACGGTGCCGCTGACCGACGATTTCCGCATCGATCCGGAAGACTACCTGCCGGGCCGCAATGGGCCAGCGGGCGCCATCATCTTCCCCAATCCGAACGCGCCCACGGGCCGGGCGCTGGCCGTGGGCGACATCGAACGCATCGCGGCCGGCAATCCCGACGCGGTTGTGGTGGTGGACGAGGCCTATGTCGATTTCGGCGGCGAATCGGCCATTCCGTTGATCGCGCGGCACGACAATGTGCTGGTGGTCCAGACCCTGTCCAAGTCGCGTTCGCTGGCGGGGTTGCGGGTGGGTTTCGCCGTCGGCAGTCGCGAGCTGATCGACGGGCTGGAGCGGGTCAAGAATAGTTTCAATTCCTACCCCATCGACCGGCTGGCCTCGGCCGGCGCGATCGCCGCGCTGCAGGACCGCGAATACTTCGAGCGCACGCGCCAGGCGGTGATCAAGACCCGCCAGGACATGGCGCGGGGGCTCGGCGCGCTGGGATTCGACGTGCTGCCTTCGGCGGCGAACTTCGTCTTCGCCCGCCACCCGGGCCACGACGCGGCGGCGCTGGCCGCCGCGCTGCGCGAGCGCGGCATCATCGTGCGCCATTTCCGGCAGCCGCGCATCGAACAATTCCTGCGCATCACCGTCGGCACGGACGAGCAGACGGGGCTGTTGCTGGCCGCGCTGGCGGACATCCTGAACGCCCGCTGATGGCCTCGCCAAGGATGTTTTTCCGGCCGGAAATCTCTTGTGCCACTTTGTGCGTGGCGCAAGTAGCACGGGCCGGGAAAACCCTGTAGAGTACGTATTTCGGTGCGCGCCACCAACATTTTCAGCGCGCCGCCACTTAAATAACAAACAAATGGAGCCTGGCCAATGAGCAATAAAGGGCAAACTCTGCAAGATCCGTTCCTGAACACGCTGCGCAAGGACCATGTGCCCGTGTCGATCTACCTGGTGAACGGCATCAAGCTTCAAGGGCAAATCGAATCCTTCGACCAGTATGTGGTGCTGCTGCGCAATACGGTCACCCAAATGGTTTACAAGCACGCCATTTCCACCGTGGTCCCGGCCCGCGCCGTGAATTTCCAGGTGGAAGTCCCCGCTGAATAAACCTGCTCCGGCCGCTTTACCTTTTATTGCCCGCCTGACGGTCCACGTCGGCGGGCATTTTCGTCGCCAGGACGAAATTCCCGTTTCAGGGGAATACAGGCGCCCGCTGTCGCGCCCTGGTTTGATTTCGGGCTTCAAAATGGTGCATGTATGCGCGCACTGATCATCAGCGTCGACCTCGGGGACCCGGATTTCCTTGCCCATGCCGAGGAATTCGCCATGCTGGCCAAGGGCGCCGGCGCCGAAATCGTCGGCACGCTGACGGCGCGGCGCGACCGCCCCGACGCCAAGTTCTTCATCGGCTCGGGCAAGGCGGACGAGGGCGTGGGCATGGCCCAGGCCCTGCTGGCCGACATCGTGCTGTTCGACCAGCCCCTGTCGCCGGCCCAGCAGCGCAACCTGGAACGGCTGTTCAACCTGCGCGTGGTCGACCGGGTCGCGTTGATCCTGGATATCTTCGCGCTGCGCGCCAAGAGCCACGAAGGCAAGCTGCAGGTCGAGCTGGCCCAGCTGCAGCATCTGGCCACGCGCCTGACGCGCATGTGGAGCCACCTGGAGCGTCAGCGCGGCGGCATCGGCATGCGCGGTCCTGGCGAATCGCAGCTGGAAATGGACCGCCGCATGATCGGCGCCAAGGTCAAGGTGCTGCGCGAGCGCCTGGACAAGGTCGAGCGCCAGCGCGTCACGCAGCGCCGCGCCCGGGCCCGGGGCGGCGCGCTGTCGGTGTCGCTGGTGGGCTATACCAACGCCGGCAAGTCCACGCTGTTCAACGCACTGACCCGCGCCGACAGCTACGCGGCCGACCAGCTGTTCGCCACGCTGGACACCACCACGCGGCGGATCTGGATCGAAGGCGCAGGCTCGGTCGTGGTGTCCGACACGGTGGGCTTCATCCGCGACCTGCCGCACGGCCTGATCGCCGCGTTCCGCGCCACGCTGGAGGAAACCGTGCACGCGGACCTGCTGCTGCACGTGGTGGACGCGGCCAGTCCCCAGCGCGATGAGCAGATATTCGAAGTGAACAAGGTGCTGGCAGAAATCGGCGCCGCCGCCATCCCGACCATTCTTGTATATAACAAGATCGACAGGGCCGGACTGGAGCCGCGAGTGGAGCGCGACGCCCATGGTACGATTGCGCGAGTATTTGTAAGCGCCACCGAGCGCGCCGGTCTGGATGCGTTGCGCGGGGCAATTGCAGAGATCGGACAGATTGTGGGAAACAATGCCTCGAATTTCCAAACTATTCAATCTGAATGACCCCGGCTGGGGTCGTGGCAACAACAACGGCTCCGAGCCGCCGCCCAAGCGGCCGCAAAACGGAGGCGATGGTCCGCCCGACCTGGACGAGGTTTGGCGCGATTTCAATAATCGCATCGGCTCGCTGTTCGGGCGCAAGGGCGGCGGGGGAAACAACCGTCCTGGCAACCGTGGCGGCATGCAGCCGCCTTCGCCGCGCGGCGCCCGCATCGGCCTGGGCGTCATTGCCCTGGTCGCGATCGGCGTCTGGGCGGCCAGCGGCTTCTACATCGTGCAGGAAGGCCAGGTCGCGGTAGTGACCCAGTTCGGCAAATACAAGAGCACATCGCAAGCCGGCTTCCAGTGGCGCCTGCCGTATCCCATCCAGAGCCATGAAACCGTCAACGTGTCGCAGCTGCGCACGTTCGAAGTCGGTTTCCGCGGCGGCGCGCGCAACAAGGTGCTGCCCGAGGCGCTGATGCTCACGACGGACGAGAACATCGTCGATATGCAGTTCGTCGTTCAGTACCGCCTGCGCGCCGACGGCGCGCCCGATTATCTGTTCATGACCCGCGACCCGGACGAGTCCGTGCGCCAGGCCTCCGAGACCGCGATGCGCGAGATCGTCGGCAAGCAGACCATGGACTTCGTGCTGTACGAAGGCCGGACCACCGTGGCCAGTCAGGTTCAGGCGCTGATGCAGCAGATCCTGGATCGCTACCAGACCGGCATCCAGGTCAGCACCGTGGCCATCCAGAACGTGCAGCCGCCCGAGCAGGTGCAGGCCGCGTTCGACGACGCCGTCAAGGCTGGCCAGGACCGCGAGCGCCAGATCAACGAAGGCCAGGCCTACGCCAACCAGGTCGTGCCGCTGGCCAGCGGTCAGGCCTCGCGCATGCAGGAGCAGGCCGAGGGCTACAAGGCCAAGGTGATCGGCGATGCGCAGGGTAATACCGCGCGCTTCACCAGCATCCTGGGCGAATACGAGAAGGCGCCGGCGGTCATGCGCCAGCGCATGTACCTGGAGAGCATGCAGGAGATCTTCACGCGCGCCAGCAAGGTCATGGTCGATACCAAGAGCAACAACAACATGTTGTATCTGCCCCTGGACAAGATCATGCACCTGGCCGCCCAGGACGCCGCCAAGTCCGCCGCTGCCGCCGGCTCGGCTTCGTCCTCGCTGGTCAATCCGCCGTCCCAGCCGCCGCTGCGCAGCGGCGCCGTGCCGGCCGCGCCATCTTCCGGCAGCAGCAATAGCAACACGCTGCCTCGCGACCGTGCGTCGCGTTAATCCGGAGGACCACTGATCATGCAACGTCTCATGCCTATCCTGGTCGGCCTGCTCATCGTGCTGGCCGCCCTTTCTTCCTGCGTCTTCGTGGTGCGCGAGCGTGACTACGCCCTGGTGTTCTCGCTGGGCGAAGTGCGCAAGGTCATCAGCGAACCGGGCCTGTACTTCAAGGCGCCGCCGCCGTTCCAGAACGTGGTGACGCTGGACAAGCGCATCCTGACCATCGAAACCAACGACGCCGAGCGCATCCAGACTTCCGAAAAGAAGAACCTGCTGATCGACTCCTACGTCAAGTGGCGCATCGCGGATCCCCGCCTGTACTACGTGACCTTCGGCGGCAACGAACGCGCCGCGCAGGAACGCCTGCAGGCGCAGATCCGCGACGCGCTGAACGCTTCGGTCAACGTGCGCACCGTGCGTGACGTCGTTTCGTCCGAGCGCGACAAGGTCATGGCCGAAATCCTGACCAACGTGGCCAAGCGCGCCGAGCCGCTGGGCGTGCAGGTCGTCGACGTGCGCCTGCGCCGCATCGAGTTCGCCCCCGAGATCTCCGAGTCGGTGTACCGCCGCATGGAAGCCGAGCGTACCCGCGTGGCCAACGAGCTGCGCTCGATCGGCGCGGCCGAGGGCGAGAAGATCCGCGCCGAAGCCGACCGCCAGCGCGAGGTCATCGTGGCCCAAGCCTATGCCAAGGCGCAGGGCGTCATGGGCGAGGGCGATGCCGCGGCGGCATCGATCTATGCACAGGCCTATGGCAAGAACCCGCAGTTCTACACGTACTACAAGAGCCTGGAAGCCTACCGCGCTTCGTTCTCGAAGCCGGGCGACGTGCTGGTGGTCGACCCCAGCTCCAGCTTCTTCCAGTTCATGAAGGATCCGGGCGCGGCCCTGGCGCCGGTGACCGTGCCGGCCAAGTAAGCCCGCACGGCCCCCGGCCGGCAAAAGCCCCTTGGCTCGCTAAGGGGCTTTTGCTTTGCGGCCCGCGCAGATCGGGTCGGGAATAGGGGACGGCTTGAGCCTCGGTGCGGGGCGGCTGGCGCGCGTCGCTGAACCATGTACAATACCGCGTAAGCTAGAAAACATTCCGCAGCGGCTGAGCGGGCTTACGCCCCTCAGCCGCTTTTCGTTTGGGCGACGCCCACGCATCACTAGGCGTTCTTCAGGTAAACACTCATGGGTAACTGGTTGCTGCCCGAGAGCCTCGCCGACGTACTTCCGGCCGAGGCCCGGCGCATCGAGGAACTGCGCCGCGAACTTCTCGATCTGTATCGCACTTACGGTTTCGAGCTGGTCGCGCCGCCCCTGGTCGAATACATCGATTCATTGCTGTCGGGCACCGGCAGCGATCTGGATCTGCGCACCTGCAAGCTGATCGACCAGCTTTCGGGCCGCACGCTGGGCGTGCGGGCGGACATGACCCCGCAAGTGACGCGCATCGACGCCCACCTGCTGAACCGCGCCGGCGTGACCCGCCTGTGTTATTGCGGCAACGTGCTGCACGCTCGCCCGGCGGACCTGCTGTCCAGCCGCGAGCTGCTGCAGATCGGCGCCGAGATCTACGGCCATGCCGGCTTCGAGGCTGACCTGGAAATCATCCAGCTGGTCCTGGAGACCGTCGCCATCGCCGGCGTGCGCAATCCGCGCCTGGACCTCTGTCATCCCGGCGTGCTGCGGGCCATCCTGGAATCGGATCCGGTGGCCGAGAGCCTGTCGGAAGCGCTGTTCCCGCTGCTGCGCGAGAAGGACGTGCCCGGCCTGGTCGAACTGGCCAGGCGGGCGCCCGGCCTGCGCGACGAGACGCTCAACGCGCTGCGCCTGCTGCCCAACCTGTACGGCGGGCCCGAGGTGCTGAAGCAGGCGCGCCGCGAACTGCCGCTGTTGCCCGGCGTGGCGGCGGCGCTGGACGCGCTGCAGGCGCTGACCGATGCGATGCCCGACACGGCATTCAGCATCGACCTGGCCGATGTTGGCGGCTATGGCTATCACTCGGGCGTGAAGTTCGCGCTCTACGCTGAAGGCTGGCGCGATGCGCTGGTTTCCGGCGGCCGTTACGACGACGTCAGCCGGGCTTTCGGCCGCGCGCGTCCGGCCACCGGCTTCAGCCTCGATTTACGCAAGCTGGCGGCCGGTCTGCCGCCGGCGGAACGGGCTCGCGCGGTGCGCGCGCCCTGGGGCCAGGAGCCCGCCCTGACCGAGGCGGTGCGCCGCCTGCGCCGGTCGGGGGAAATCGTCGTTCAGGTATTGCCCGGTCACGAGCAGGATCAGGACGAATTCGTTTGCGATCGCGAGCTGGCGCTGCAGGATGGCGCCTGGACGGTCAGAACGCTGTGACTAACCCCCTCTTGGCGACAAGAGGGCCGCGGGGAGATTTCCGGATTTCCCGAGAAACTCGATATTGATTCGTAACATGAGCAAGAACGTAGTCGTGATCGGCACCCAGTGGGGTGACGAGGGCAAGGGCAAGATCGTCGATTGGCTGGCGGAGTCCGTCCAGGGCGTGGTCCGCTTCCAGGGCGGCCACAACGCCGGCCATACGCTGTGGATCAACGGCCAGAAGACGATTCTGCGCCTGATCCCGTCGGGCATCATGCATCCCGGCGTGACCTGCTTCATCGGCAATGGCGTGGTGCTGTCGCCCGAGGCCCTGCTCAAGGAAATCGAAGAGCTCGAGGCCGCCGGCCTGGACGTGCGTTCGCGCCTGCAGATCTCCGAGGTCTGCCCGCTGATCCTGCCGTACCACGTGGCCGTGGACAAGGCGCGCGAAGCGCGCAAGGGTGACGGCAAGATCGGCACCACCGGCCGCGGCATCGGTCCAGCCTACGAAGACAAGGTCGCCCGCCGCGCCATCCGCGTGCAGGACCTGTTCAATCCCTCGCTGTTCGACGAGAAGCTCGCCGAGGTGCTGGATTACCACAACTTCGTGCTGACCAAGTACCTGGGCGCCGAAGCCGTCTCGGCCAACGAAGTGCGCGATCAGGCCATGGCGCTGGCTCCGGCCATCGCCCCCATGGTCAAGGACGTGTCCAGCAACCTGTACGCCATGCAACAGGAAGGCAAGCGCCTGCTGTTCGAAGGCGCGCAGGGCGCGCTGTTGGACGTGGACCACGGCACCTACCCCTACGTCACCAGCAGCAACTGCCTGGCGGGCGCGGCCTCGGCCGGCGCCGGCGTCGGTCCGCAGTCGCTCGACTACGTGCTGGGCATCACCAAGGCCTACACGACCCGCGTGGGCTCGGGTCCGTTCCCGACCGAGCTGGTCGACGAGATCGGCACCCGCCTGGCCACCATCGGCAAGGAATTCGGTTCCGTCACGGGCCGTCCGCGTCGCTGCGGCTGGTTCGACGGCGCCGCGCTCAAGCGCTCGGTGCGCCTGAACGGCATTTCCGGCCTGTGCATCACCAAGCTGGACGTGCTCGACGGCCTGGAAACCATCCAGCTGGGCGTCGGCTACCGCGTCAACGGCGAATTCCGCGACGTGCTGCCCTACGGCGCGCATGCCGTGGCCCAGGCGCAACCGGTGCTGGAAGAGCTGCCGGGCTGGAGCGAATCCACCGTCGGCATCACCGAGTACGACAAGCTGCCGGCCGCCGCCCGCCGCTACCTGGAACGCGTGGCCGAAGTCTGCGGCGTGCCCATCGACCTGGTGTCGACCGGCCCGGACCGCAACGAGACCATCGTCCTGCGTCACCCGCTGAAGGGCTGAACGCCGGCTGGGCCGCGCTGCGGCTCGGCTTCGCGCCGGTCTTGATGTGAAAAGCCCCCGTTCATC
>NZ_JBICCO010000059.1:0-42045 GCF_043119405.1 Achromobacter sp. 413638 | reverse complement strand
CGCGCCGGCGCGGCCCGCGCGGGACTCAGCCGACCCGCACCTCGGGCGCGCCCGCGCCCATCTCGCCAACCACGGCCGCCTGGTCGAAGCCCTGGCTGCGGAACAGGTCCAGCACCGCCTGGGCCGCTTCCGGCGCGCAAGCCACCAGCAGACCGCCCGAGGTCTGCGGATCGGTCAACAGCGCGCGTTCCACATCCGTCACATCATCCGCCAGCTTCACGGAAGCGCCATAGGACGCCCAGTTGCGGCCCGACGCGCCGGTGATCACGCCATCGGCCGCGTAGGCCTGCACGCCCGGCAGCCAGGGCAGCGCAGCGCGCCGCAGATGAGCGGTCAGGCCCGCGCCGCGCGCCATTTCCAGCGCGTGGCCGAGCAGGCCGAACCCGGTCACGTCGGTGATGGCGTGCACACCCTCCATCGCCGCCAACGCGGCGCCGGGCCGGTTGAGCCGCGTGGTTGTGTCGATCATGACGCGGTAGCCGGCCTCGTCCAGCCGGTTTTTCTTCAGCGCGGCGGACAGGATGCCCACGCCCAGCGCCTTGCCCAGGATCAGCACGTCGCCGGCGCGCGCATCGGCATTGCGCTTGACGCGGCCGGGATGCACCAGCCCCATTGCCGCCAGACCATAGATGGGCTCGACCGAATCGATGCTGTGGCCGCCGGCCACCGGAATGCCCGCCTCGGCGCAGACCGATTCGCCGCCGCGCAGGATGTCGGCGATGACGCTGTGCGGCAGCACGTTGATCGGCATGCCGACGATGGCCAGCGCCATGATGGGCGTGCCGCCCATGGCATAGACGTCCGAGAGCGCGTTGGTCGCGGCGATGCGGCCGAAGTCGTAGGGATCGTCGACGATGGGCATGAAGAAATCGGTCGTGGCGATCAGCGCCTGCTCGTCGTTGAGCTTGTAGACCGCGGCATCGTCCGCGGTCTCGGTGCCCACCATCAGGCTCGGGTAGCTGGCCGCCGGACCGAAACGGGCCAGCAGCTCGGACAGCACGCCCGGCGCGATCTTGCAGCCACAGCCGCCGCCATGCGACAGCGAGGTCAGGCGCGGCACGGCCGGGGCCGCTGCATTCTGGTTCATAGGGTTCTCCATATGTAGACCGAAAAAGGATAGCACCGCGCCCATGATGGGCCTATCATGGCCAGGCAGCAGGCAGCAAGGGACGGCCGCCCGCCAGGGCGCACCGACAGCCACACTTCACCGTGCGTGAGGGCTATATGGACCGCCGCGACTTTCTCCGTATCACCGGCGCCTCGGGCGCCCTGTGCGCCGCCGGCGCGACGCTCGCCGGCTCCGCGCTGGCGCAGGAGCGCACCGCCACCGTCTCCGCCGACTGGCGCGCCTTCGAGCTGACCGCCGACATCAGCATCGAAGATCCCGGGGCCCAGGCCCGCCTCTGGATTCCCGTGCCCGACAGCGCCGACACCGACTACCAGCGCGGCGCGCAGACCATCTGGCGCATCGAGGGCGGCGGCACCGCCAGCCTGGCGCAGGCCCCCGGCTATGGCGTGCGCATGCTGGCCGCGCAATGGCCTGAAAACCCGGACATACGCAGGATCACGGTCATCAGCCGCTTCCAGACGCGCAACCGCCGCGTCGACCTGGACCAGCCCGCGCCCGCCAACTTCCGGCCCGAAAGCGCGGCGACGCTGCGTGAATACCTCAAGCCCACCGATCTGCTGCCCACCGACGGCATCGTCAAGGCCACCGCCGACCGCATCACGCGCGGCCACAGCGGCGATCTGGCGCGGGCGCGCGCGATCTACGAATGGGTGGTCGAGAACACCTGCCGCACGGCCTCCACCCGAGGCTGCGGCGTGGGCGACGTGCGCTACATGCTCACGGCCAATGACCTGAACGGCAAGTGCGCCGACATCAATGCGCTGTTCGTGGCGCTGGCGCGCGCCGCAGGCATCCCCGCGCGCGACGCCTACGGGCTGCGCGTGGCCGATTCGCAACTGGGCTACAGAAGCCTGGGCAAGGCCGGCGACGTCACCCGCGCCCAGCACTGCCGCGCCGAGTTCTACGCCGCCAGCCACGGCTGGGTGCCGGTCGACCCGGCCGACGTGCGCAAGGTGATGCTGGAAGAGCCGCCGGGCGAATTGCCGATCAACAATCCGCAGGTGCGCGCGGCGCGCGTGATGCTGTTCGGCGCCTGGGAGATGAACTGGGTGGCCTTCAACCACGGCCACGACGTGGCCTTGCCCGGCTCCGGCCTCGGCCCGGTTCCTTTCCTGATGTATCCCAATGGCGAGACAGCCGCCGGGCGCATGGACAGCCTGGACCCCGACAGCTTCCGCTACCGCCTGACGGCGCGCCAGCTCCCGGCCTGACGGCCACGGACCGTCCGCCTTGTTCAGCCGCCGCCACTTCCTGCAATCGGGCCTCGCGCTGGCCGCGCTGCCGCTGGCGGCGCGCGCCGCCTCGGACGACGCGCTCAAGTCCGCCACCGGCCCGGACTGGGCGGCCTGGACCTCGCCCACGCCGCCGCTGATCCTGCCCGACCTGTCCGGCCGCGAACACAAGCTTTCGGCCTGGCGCGGCAGTGTCGTGATGCTGAGCTTCTGGGCCACCTGGTGCGATCCCTGCCGCGACGAAATCCCGCTGATGTCGGCGATGGCGCGGCGGCACCGCGAGGAAGGTCTGCGGCTGGTCGCGGTGAACGTGGGCGAGTCGCTGGCGAAGGTCAGCACCTTTCTCGCCAAATGGCCGGTCGCCGGCACGGTGCTGCACGACCGCAACAGCGCGGCGGCCAAGGCATGGAATGCGGTGGGTCTGCCGGCCAACTACCTGATCGACCGAGGCGGTGCGGCGCGCCAATGGCATCTGGGCGAACTGGACTGGAAGGCCGACCGCGTCAGCGGCGTCGTCACGCGCATGCTGCGGGCCTGAAGCGCCGCGCGCGGCATCGGGCGCAAGAGGGATGGCGGAAGGCAGCAGGAGTCGAACCTACCTGGGAACGTCTGACGCCCCCAACCGGGTTTGAAGCCCGGCCGTGCCGCCGGGCACGGATGCCTTCCGCGAAGGCCCGCCTATGATACCGGCTCTGCCGCCGCTTGCCCAAGCGCGTAGGCGCTTTCGCCGCGTAGCACATGGTTGTCGCGCACGCGCCGCGTGTAGCCGACGCGATCGAAGAACTCCAGGATCTGGATCGCGCGCTTGCGTCCCAGGCCGGTCGCGTCGCGGAACGCCGCGGCGTTGAGCCCGGCGGGCGCGGCCGCCAGTCCGCGCGCCAGCGTCGCCAGCTCGCGCACGCGGTCACGGTGATAGAACAGATCCTTCACCACCTGCGCCACCTCGCCACGCCGCAGCAGTTTGCGCAATAGCAGCCGCACGCGCTCTTCCGGCTCGCCGCGCAGGCGCGCCAGGTCGCGCACCCAGGGCGGATCGTAGCGGCCCTCGGCCAGCAACGGCAGCAGCGCGCCGGCCAGCGCGGTTTCATCATCGGACAGCGTCGCGGCATGGCCCGGCAAGTGCAGCCAGGGCCCGTTGCGCGCGATCCGTCCTTGCGCTTGCAGATCGTCCAGCAGCACCTGCCACAAGGCGTCCGGCATGGCCGGCAGCGCCATGCGGCGCAGCCGCGCGCCGTCCGGGCCGGGCTCGTCGGGCGCGGCCTGATGGAAGGCCGCCAGCGCCTGCTCGGCCTTGGCGCGCAGCGCGTCCCACTGCGCGGCCAGGATCAGCGTGCGGGGCGCCTGCGGCGTGCGGCCGGCCAGCCATCGCGCCCCGGCAGGCGCCGCCAGCGCGCGCGCGTCGCGGCCGGTCAGGCGCTGCAAGGCGGCTTCGTCCAGGCCCAGCGTCGCCTGTTCCAGTAGCGGCGCGAGATCCGCGCCGTCCAGCATCGCCGCCAGCGCGCGCAGCCATTGCAGCCGCGCCGGCGCGCGCCGCTTGCGGTCCGGCGCATTCGGATCGAGCACGCGGCCGCCGCCCACCGTGCGCGTGGCCTGCGCGTTGCGCACGATGTAGCGGTCGCCGGGCATGGCGCAGACCGGCGCGTCGAACACCAGCTGCGCCCAGCCGGACTGGCCCGGCGCCAGCGTTTCCGCCGACAGCGGCACGGCATGCGCCAGATGGCGGGCCGCGCCGATATGCACATGCAGCGGCGTCCAGGCTCGCACCGTGCCGGCCGCGCCGGCGGCATCGGCCTCACCACCCGGCAGCAGCGTCAGTTCCACATCCACATGGCGCGAGGGCAGGAAGCAACGCGCGTCCGCCACCCAGTCGCCGCGCGCGATCGCATTCTTGTCGATGCCGGCCAGGTTGAGCGCGCAGCGTTGTCCGGCCGCGCCGGTTTCGCTGGGCCGGTTCTGCGCGTGGATGCCGCGCACCCGCAGCCGTTCGCCGGCCGGCATCAACCGCAGGTCGGCGCTTTCGTCGCCCGCTCGCGCCAGGCCGGCGTGCGCCGTGCCGGTCACCACCGTGCCGTGGCCCGCCAGCGTGAAAACGCGGTCCACGGCCAGCCGGAACAGGCCGTCGTCGCGGCGCTGGCCCAGCGCCTGGGCCGCCTCGTGCAGATGACGCCGCAGCCGTTCCGTGCCGGCGTCGCCAGCCTGCGCGGCGCACAGTTCGAACACCGGCGCGCCGTCCAGGAAGGTGCCCGCCGTCAATGCGGCGATGCCGTCGCGCGCCGCCGCCAGCTGCGCCGCGTCGGCGCGGTCGGCCTTGGTCAGCGCCACCGCGCCGCGCGCCACGCCCAGCAAGGACAGGATGGCCAGGTGCTCGCGCGTCTGCGGCATGACGCCGTCGTCGGCCGCCACGACCAAAAGGCCGAAGTCGATGCCGCTGGCGCCGGCGGCCATGGTGTGCACCAGCTTCTCGTGGCCGGGCACGTCGATGAAGCCCAGCACGTCGCCATTGTCCAGCGGCGTGTAGGCATAGCCCAGCTCGATGGAAATGCCGCGCGCCTTTTCTTCCTTGAGGCGGTCGGTGTCCACGCCCGTCAGGGCGCGCACCAGCGTGGTCTTGCCGTGGTCGATATGGCCCGCGGTGCCGACGATCACAGGATGGGCTCCGCCAGCTGCGCGGCGAAGGCGACCTCGTCGCGCGCTTCCAGGCAGCGCAGGTCCAGCCACAGCGCATCGTCGGCGATGCGGCCGATCACCGGCACCGGCAGGCCGCGCAGCGCGGCTTCCAGCCTGTCCAGGTGCCGCCCCGGCCGGCCCGGGCCGCGATGGCGCGCCGCCAGCCCGTAGCTGGGCAGCTGGTCCACCGGCAAAGCGCCGCTGCCGATCTGGCTGTACATGGGCACGGCCTCGACCTCGAAAGCGGAACCGGCCGCGTGCGCCAGCGCGCCGCGCAGCCGTTCGGCCAGCGCCTGGATCTCGCGCTGCGGCCGCGTCAGCAGGCGCAGCGTGGTCAGGCGGTCGGCCAGGAACTCCGGCGCGCGGTACAGGGCCAGCACCGGCTCCAGCGCGGCCAGCGTCAGCTTGCCCACGCGCAGCGCGCGCTTGAGCGGGTTCTTCTTGATCTTGCGGATCAGGTCGGCGCGGCCCACCAGCAGGCCGGCCTGCGGGCCGCCCAGCAGCTTGTCGCCGCTGAAGGTGACCAGGTCGGCGCCGGCGGCGATGGTCTCGCGCACCGTATCTTCTTTCGGCAGGCCGAACTGGGCCAGGTCCACCAGCGTGCCGCTGCCCAGGTCCACCGTGGCCGGCAGGCCGCGCGCATGCGCCAGGGCGGCCACCTCGGCCACGCTCACGCTCTTGGTGAAGCCGGTGACGGCGTAGTTGCTGCAATGCACCTTCATCAGCATCGCGGTGCGCGGGCCGATGGCGTTCTCGTAGTCGGCGGCGTGGGTGCGGTTGGTCGTGCCCACCTCGATCAGCTTGGCGCCGGCGCGCTTCATGATGTCGGGGATGCGGAAGGCGCCGCCGATCTCGACCAGCTCGCCGCGCGACACCACCACTTCGCGCCGGTCCGCCAGCGCATTGAGCATCAGCAGCACGGCGGCGGCATTGTTGTTGACCACGGTGGCCGCCTCGGCCCCGGTCAGCTCGCGCAGCAGGCCCTCGACCAGATCGTCGCGGTCGCCGCGCCCGCCCGTGTCCAGGTCGAACTCCAGGTTGGCCGGCGAGGTCAACGCGCGCAGCACCGAGGCCACGGCCTCGTCGGGCAGCAGCGCGCGGCCCAGGTTGGTGTGCAGCACGGTGCCGGTCAGGTTGTGCACGGCGCGCAGGCGCGGCGCCGTGGCGCGGGCCAGCGCGGCGTCCACGCGGCCCGCCACGGCCGCCGCGTCCAGCTCGGGGCGCGTCAGGCCGCCCTGCAGCGCGCGCTGGCGCAGCGCGTCCAGATCCTGGCGCAGCGCCGCCACCACCTGGGTGCGGCCGTGGGCGTCCAGCGCCGGCCGCAGCGCGTCGGCGTTCAACAGCCGGTCGAGCGAAGGAATATCGGAAACGGCGGCGGCCTGGGCGGCGCCAGCGGACGACGGGACGGCGCTCATTCTTCCTCCGTGCCGTTCCACAGCAAGGGATTGCCGCTGGCGCGGGCGTAGCCGGCCTCGCCGACCAGCACGTCCAGCATCAGGCTGGCCAGGTCGTCGGCCACCGGCTCGACGTGCAGATCCTTGTCCTGGTAGAAGATCTTGCGATAACTGTGGCAGTGGTCGCAGGTCTCCGCCTTGATGGCCTCGGAGCGGCCTTCGATGGCCTGATAGGCCACCGATTCCACGTCCTCGCAGTGCGAGCACTTCACGCGCACCATGTGCCACTGGGTCGAGCACAGGCTGCAGCACAGGTAGCGGTAGCCCTCGAACTGGCCGCCCACGCGCACGATGCTGGCCACCGGCAGGCTGGCGCAGACCGGACAGACGCCGAAGGGGCTGGTCACCGGCAGCTGCTTCTCATCGAAACGGCTGGCCAGGCTGGTCCAGTAGACCTGCAGGGCCGCCATGACGAAGGGCGCGGCGGCGCCGTCGACGCCGTGGTCCTGCTCGGCCAGCACGGCTTCGGCCAGGTCCTCCAGCGCCTCGGGGTCCTCGTCCACGGCGCGGCGCAGCGCGGCGCAGACCTCGGCGGCCTCGGCGGGCGTGCCGGGCGTCCTGGCGACCTCGTCGACCAGCCGCGCCAGGATGGCCCGCCACAGCGGGTCGCGCGGCCAGCCCACCGCCTGCAGCGGCGGCATGCCATGGGCCTGGGCCAGCGATATGCGGTCCTCGTCGGCGCCGGGCGGCTGGCAGTCCTGCAGGGCGCGGTGCTGGGCGTCGACCAGGTCGGCCATCAGCCGCAGGTAGTCGCCCACCGGGCTTTCGGCCGCCAGATGACGCAGGCGCGCGGCGCGCGTGGCGAACACGCTGGCGCGCTCGGGCAGCTGGATGCGGGGAATGCGGTTGTGGTCTAGCGCTTCGATCTCGCCGCGCGGAAGAATTCGCTGCAATTGCGTCTCCAAGAAAACGAACACGGCTGCCCGCCCCGGGTGGGGGACGGGCAGCCGTGCGACCGGTCCGGTCGGGGAAGGCGACGGGCTACTTGCCCGCGGGCTTCCTGAGCTGCTCGCGGAACCAGGCGCGATGGTGCTTCCACGCCCAGCCTGCCGTCACATGGCCCCGCAGCATCGCCGTCAAGGAACCCTTGACCCAGATCGCCGCGTAAATATGCACAATGATCGCGCAAATCAGCACCAGCGCACAAACGGCATGCAGCACCGAGGCGGCGCGGATGGCCCAGATCGGGAAGTAGAACGCGAAGTATTCGCGCCAGATCACGATGCCGCTGACGAACAGGCCCAACATGCACAGGATCAGCACGTAGAACAGCAGCTTCTGGCCGGCGTTGTACTTGCCGACCTCGGGCAGCTTTTCCTCGCGGTTGTCGATCACGTCGTCCAGCTGGCTCAGCCACTGGCGGTCGGCCTTCGTCATGATGTTGTTGCGCCACATGTGGCCGGCGAAGACCACGAAGCAGAAGAACATCACCAGCCCGATGAACGGATGCAGGATGCGGGTCCAGGGACCGCCGCCGAACAGGTTCGAGAGCCAGAAGAAGGCTGGATGGAACAGCGCCAGGCCGGACAGCGCCAGCAGGATGAAGGTCAGCGCGATAGCCCAGTGGTTGGTGCGTTCACCGGGCGAGTAGCGCTTGATCAGGCGGTTGCCGCGGTGGTCGCGGGATTGGCTGTCACTCATGGCGAGCCTCCTCTTCGGCCTTGCGTTCGTCTTCCTCGTGCACCTCGTTGCGGCCGACGCGGGCGTAGTGGAAGAAGCCCGCCAGCGCGGTCAGCGCCATGGCCGCCACGCCCAAAGGCTTGGCGATGCCCTTCCACAACGACACCATCGGGCTGATGTGCGGATCCTTCGGCAGCCCGTGGTACAGCCCCGGCTGGTCGGCGTGGTGCAGCACGTACATGACGTGGGTGCCGCCCACGCCCTGCGGGTCGTACAGCCCGGCCTGCTCGAAGCCGCGCGACTTCAGGTCCTCGATGCGCTCGGCCGCGTGCTGCTTCATGTCCTCCTTGGTGCCGAACACGATGGCGCCGGTGGGACAGGACTTCACGCAGGCCGGCTCCTGGCCGACCGCGACGCGGTCGGAGCACAGGGTGCACTTGTAGGCCTTGTTGTCCTTCTTCGAGATGCGCGGCACGTTGAACGGACAGCCGGTGATGCAGTAGCCGCAACCGATGCAGTTCTCTTCGTGGAAATCCACGATGCCGTTGTTGTACTGGATGATCGCGCCCGGCGAAGGACAGGCCTTCAGGCAGCCGGGATCCTCGCAGTGCATGCAGCCGTCCTTGCGGATCAGCCATTCCAGGTCGCCCTGCGTGTTCTCGTATTCGGAGAAGCGCATGACGGTCCAGGAATGCTCGGTCAGGTCGGCCGGGTTGTCATAGACGCCCACGTTGGTGCCGACCTCGTCGCGCAGGTCGTTCCATTCCATGCACGCGGCCTGGCAGGCCTTGCAGCCGATGCACTTGGAAACGTCGATCAGCTTGGCGACCGAGCCGACGGACGGCTCGCGGACGCCGGGCGGCGGGGTAGTGGTGGCGGAGCGCCGCTTGATGTCCAGGGATTGCATAGCCATGTCGGTCTCCTGTTATGCCTTCTCGACGTTGACCAGGAACGACTTGAACTCCGGCGTCTGGGAGTTCCCGTCGCCCACGAACGGCGTCAGGGTGTTGGTCAGGAAGCCCGGCTTGGCGATGCCCACGAAGCCCCAGTGGATCGGGATGCCCACGTGGTGCACGGTCTTGCCTTCGATCGTCAGCGCGCGCAGCCGCTTGGTCACCAGCGCCACGGCCTTGATGTAGCCGCGGTTCGAGGACACCTTCACGCGCTGGCCGTTGGCGATGCCCAATTCCTTGGCCATCGCCTCGCCGATCTCGACGAACTGCTCGGGCTGCAGGATCGCGTTGATGCGGACGTTCTTGGTCCAGTAGTGGAAGTGCTCGGTCAGGCGGTAGGTGGTGGCCACGAACGGGAACTTGTCCACCGTGCCCATCGCCGCCAGGTCGTCCTTGAACACGCGCGCGGCCGGGTTGCTGGTCACGCCCTTGGCCTTGGGATGCAGCGGGTTGTAGCCCAGCGGCGTCTCGAACGGCTCGTAGTGCTCGGGGAACGGACCCTCGGCCATGCCCGCGCGGGCGAAGAAGCGCGCCACGCCCTCGGGGTTCATGATGAACGGCCCCATGCCGCCTTCCGGATTCTCGTCGGCCTTGAAGTCCGGGATGTCGGCGCCGCCCCAGCTCTTGCCGTTCCACGAAATCAGGCTGCGGCGCGGATCGAAGGGCTTGCCCGACACGTCGCAGGACGCGCGGTTATAGAGAATGCGGCGGTTGGCCGGCCACGCCCAGGCCCAGTTCAGGGTCTGGCCGATGCCGGTGGGATCGCTGTTGTCGCGACGCGCCATCAGGTTGCCCGCCGGGCTCCAGGCGCCGGCGAAGATCCAGCAGCCGCTGGCGGTGGAACCGTCGTCGCGCAGCTCGGCGAAGGCGGCCAGCTGCTCGCCGGCCTTGCGCGTGATCTTGGTCGGATCCTTGGGATCGGCCAGGTCGGCCAGCGCCTTGCCCGAGTATTCCTTGGCCAGTTCCTCGGCGGTCGGACTCTGCGGGTTGGAATACGGCCACGACAGGTTGACGATGGGATCGGGGTACTTGCCGCCCTCGTCCTGGTACATCTTGCGCAGGCGCGTGAAGATCAGCGACATGATCTCGATGTCGCTCTTGGCCTCGCCCGGGGGTTCGGCGCCCTTCCAGTGCCATTGCAGCCAGCGCCCGGAGTTCACCAGCGCGCCGTCTTCCTCGGCGAAACAGGTGGTCGGCAGGCGGAAGACCTCGGTCTGGATCTTGCTCGGATCCACGTCATTGGCCTCGCCCGCGTTGCGCCAGAACTCGGAGGTCTCCGTGACCAGCGGGTCCATGATGACCAGGTACTTGAGCTTGGAGAAGCCCGCGGTCAGCTTGGCCTTGTTGGGCGCGGCGGCCAGCGGGTTGAAGCCCTGCGCCAGGTAGCCGTTCATCTTGCCCTGGTTCATCAGCTCGTAGACCTGCAGCATGTCGTAGAGCTTGTCGAGCTTGGGCAGGTAGTCGAAGGCCCAGTTGTTCTCGGCCGTGGCGGCCTTGCCCCACCAGGCCTTCATCAGGCTGACGTGGAACTTGGCGTAGTTCTGCCAATAGCTGAGCTGGTTCGGACGCAGCGGCTTGGAGGCGCGCGCGGCGATGTACTTGCCGTAGTCCTGCTCGGGCTCGTTGGGCAGCGTCATGTAGCCGGGCAGCAGGTTCGACATCAGGCCCAGATCGGTCAGGCCCTGGATGTTCGAGTGCCCGCGCAGCGCGTTCATGCCGCCGCCGGCGATGCCGATATTGCCCAGCAGCAGCTGCACCATCGCGCCGGTGCGGATGATCTGCGAGCCGATGGAGTGCTGCGTCCAGCCCAGCGCGTACAGGATGGTGGCGGCGCGATCCTTGGTCGCCGTCGAGGCCAGCATGTCGCAGACCTTCAGGAACTTGTCCTTGGGCGTGCCGCAGACGCGCTCGACCATTTCCTCGGTGTAGCGCGAGTAGTGCTTCTTCAGCAGCTGGTAGACGCAGCGCGGGTGTTCCAGCGTGGGATCGGTCTTGACGTAGCCGTCGTCGCCGCGCTCGTAGTCCCAGCTCGACTTGTCATAGCTGCGTTTCTCGGCGTTGTAGCCCGAGTACAGGCCCGCGTCGAACGCGAAGTCCTCGCGCACGATGAAGGAAAAGTCGGTGTAGTTGCGCACATACTCGTGCTGGATCTTGTCGTGATCCAACAGGTACTTGATGACGCCACCCAGGAAGATGATGTCGGTGCCGGTGCGTATGGGCGCGTAAAAGTCCGCCACGGACGCCGAGCGCGTGAAGCGCGGGTCCACGACGATGAGTTTCGCCTTGTTGTGGGCTTTGGCTTCCGTGACCCATTTGAACCCGCAAGGGTGGGCCTCGGCGGCATTTCCGCCCATGATCAGTACTACGTCCGCGTTCTTGATGTCGACCCAATGGTTCGTCATCGCTCCACGGCCAAACGTCGGGGCAAGACCTGCCACCGTCGGGCCATGTCAGACACGGGCTTGGTTATCGAATGCCAACATCCCCATGCTGCGCACGGTCTTGTGCGTGATGTAGCCCACCTCGTTGCTGCTTGCCGAGGCGGCCAGCATGCCGGTGGTCAGCCACCGGTTGACCGTCTTGCCGTCTTCCGTCTTCTCGACGAAGTTGGCGTCGCGGTCGGCCTTCATGAGCTTGGTGATGCGCGTCAGGGCGTCGTCCCACGACATCCGCACCCACTTGTCCGTACCGGGCGCCCGGTATTCCGGGTACTTCAGGCGGTTGGGACTATGGATGAAGTCGATCAGGGCCGCGCCCTTGGGACAGAGCGTGCCGCGGTTGACCGGGTGATCGGGATCGCCCTCGATGTGGACGATGCTGGCGCGCGCATTCTTGGCGCCATCGCCCAGGCCGTACATCAGCAGGCCACAGGCGACCGAACAGTAGGGACAGGTATTGCGCGTTTCGGTCATGCGCGCAAGCTTGTACTGACGGACTTCCGCCATGGCCGTGCCGGGGGCAGCCCCCAGCAATGCCAGACTGGAGCCTGCCAGCGTCGCACCTGTCACCTTGAAGAACTGGCGGCGGTTCATGTTGACCATGAAACACTCCTCTCCGGGTGAGTGACGGAAGCCAAGGGCCGGCCCGACGGGAAAGCCCTACGAATTCCAAGGATATTTAACGCGAAGTATATGCCCATAACCCGTCCCCGCGCCACGGGCCGGGCGGACCAGCCGCAAACCGGGAATTTGACGGCCTGATCCCGGTTTTTCACGGATTTTGGATGATCGCGAGACTGTTACCAATGCCGGCGCCCCCTGCCAATCCATTGGTGCGCCGCCGCAATCGCCGATATCGCGCCGGTCTTGCAACCATCGCGCGAATATATTCGACGCGAAATT
Source organism: Achromobacter sp. 413638 (assembly GCF_043119405.1). NCBI lineage: Bacteria > Pseudomonadati > Pseudomonadota > Betaproteobacteria > Burkholderiales > Alcaligenaceae > Achromobacter > Achromobacter sp. 413638. Next base: position 29,649 of record NZ_JBICCO010000059.1, on the reverse strand, counting down.
TCTCCACTCGTACCATCCGATCCATCCACGTTGCCACGGCTTGCCGCTGTGACTCGCCACGCAAAGGCGACGGGTTCAAGGATCCTGGAGACGAGATGCAAGAATCTATCCATGATGTGGCCGTGATCGGCCTGGGCGCAATGGGCGCCGCGACGCTTTTTCAGCTCGCGGAACGCGGCCAGCGCGTCATCGGCATCGAACGGTTCCAGCCGGGGCACGATCGCGGCTCGTCGCACGGGGAGTCGCGGGCGATCCGCCTGGGCTACTCGGAAAGTCCGCAATACGTGCCATTGCTGCGGCGCGCCTACGCGTATTGGCGCGAGCTCGAGCAGTTGACGGGTGAAACGCTGCTGCTGACTTCCGGGATCCTGGAGATGGGCATGCCAGGCAGCCGATTGGTGGCGGGCACGCTCAAGGCGAGCGAGCAATATGGACTGGACCACGAGGTGCTAAGCCCGCGCGAAGTTCAGCGCCGCTATCCCGCCATTGAATTGCCGCAAGACTATTCCTCGGTCTGGCAGCCGGATGCCGGGATCCTGCGGTCCGATGCCATCAACGCCCTGCATATCCGCCATGCGATCGCCCAGGGAGCGCAAGTCGTGACGAACGCGCGCGTGCTGGCCATCGAGCCCCGGGCCGGCGTCGTGCGACTGGTCCTGGACGACGGGCGCGCCATCGAAGCCGGATCGGTGGTCGTCTGCGCGGGGCCGTGGACGAGCGATCTGGTGCCATCCCTGAAGTCCACGCTCACGCTCACGCGGGCGGTCTCCTGCTGGTACCGGCCCAAGCGGCCCGAGCTGTTCAAGTCCGGCGCGCTGCCCGTCTTCATGATTGATGACGGGCGCGATTTCTTCTACGGCTTCCCGGACTTTGGCGATGTCGGCCTGAAGTGTGGCTCGCACTATGGAACCGGGCAGATCCAGCATGCCGATCTGGCGCGACAAGACGCATCGGCGCCAGATGAAAACCACACGCGCGACTATCTTGAACGCTACATGCCCGAAGGCGCCGGCCCGCTGCTTGGCATGAAGACGTGCCTGTACACCATGACCCCGGATACGGATTTCATCATCGACACGTCACCGGAGGACGATCGCATCGTGGTCGTCTCTCCGTGCTCGGGGCATGGCTTCAAGTTCGCCGGCGTCGTCGGCGAGATCGCTGCCGACCTGGCGATCAGCGGTGACACGGAGCAGGACATCTCGCGATTCCGCATCGACCGATTTCCGGCCTGAGGGCTGCGCGCCGCACAGCCCCCTCTGGCTCGACGCTATATGGAGCGTCCCAGACCGCCATCGACCCGCAGGTTCTGTCCGGTGATGTAACCCCCGCCCTCGGAAGCCAGAAACGCCACGGTCGCGGCGATTTCAGCGGTGCTTCCATAGCGTTTCATGGGAACGCCATCGCGGCGCTCGATGACCGTCGGCAGGCTGTCGATCCAACCGCATTGAATGTTGTTCATGCGCACGTTGTCGGCGGCATAGGTATCCGCGAAGACCTTTGCGTAGGCGGCAAGTCCTGCCCGGAACACCGCGGACGTCGGGAATCCCGCAACCGGCTCGAAGGCCGCGACCGATGAAAAATTGATGATCGAACCCGATTTCTGCGCCTGCATGATCGGGGCCACGATGCGAACCGGACGAATGACATTCATCAGATAGATATCCAGGCCCAGGTGCCACTGCTCGTCAGTGATTTCCAGAACCGGCCCGCGCGGCCCGTGGCCGCCGCTGTTGACCAGCACGTCGATGCGCCCCCACTGCCGCATGACCGCATCGACCAGGCGCTGCAAATCGTCATTCGATTGATTGGAGCCGGTCACGCCGATACCGCCCAGTTCATTCGCCAGCGCTTCGCCTTTTCCGGAGGACGAGAGAATCGCCACCTTGAAACCTTCCGTCGCCAGGCGCTTGGCGGCTGCCGCGCCCAAGCCGCTTCCGCCGGCGGAAATGAGCGCCACTTTTTCCATTGACATGTGAAAGTCCTTTTTCATTGACTATGTGGACAAGACTCAGAGCCGCCCATCCCCGGGCATGGCAAGCCGCTTGCACGGGACCTTCGGCCCGCCTTCGATTTCAATCCAGCGGTCTTCCCCGAAGGTCCCGCAGGCCGAATGCCGCCAGGCCGCTTATGACGCAAAGCGCCACGACATACCAATTGAACAGGTCGGGCATTCCTTTACTGGCGAGCCAGGAGCCGAGATACGGCGCGGTGCCGCCAAACACGGCAATGGAAACGTTGTAGGGCACCCCCCAGCCGATCGCGCGCACGCTGGTTGGAAACTGCTCGGCGAAGCTGGCGGCGACCGCGCCGCTGCCCAGTCCGATCAGGCTCATCGCGACCACCATGATCCATGGCAGCGATTCAGGATTGCCCAGCGCATAGTGAATCATGGGTATGAACAATGCCGCGAACAGCAACCACGAACTCCCGAGCACGAGCCGACGACCCACACGATCCGCAAGCGCGCCACTGATCGGCATAGACGCGCTATAGGCGATCAATCCGAACGTGCTCGCGAGAAATGATGTCGATGCGGATACGCGACCACTGGCTCGCAACAGGTTGGGAATGTAGGCAGCCCAGATATAGAACGCCATCGTCGTGCCGATCGCAAGGAAAAAAACTCGCAACACGCCCGGCCAATGATTGAGCATGACGGCGCGCAGGCTGCCCCGGTCTTTCTTTGACGTGGTTCGAGCGGCGCGCTTGAAAACTTCCGACTCTCCGATCGAGCGCCGCAGATAGAGGCCGAAGATGCCAAGCAACGCGCCCAGCACGAACACCAGCCTCCAGCCGTAACTTTCCATCTGGTCCTTCGGCAACAGATAGGTCAGGAAGGTTCCCGTCAACGACGCGCATAACGTCCCCAACCCAACGCTGATGTAGAAGAAGCTGCCGCTGAAGCCGCGACGGTGCAAGGGCGCCGATTCGACGATATAGCTGCCGCCTGACGATGTTTCACCGCCCATGGCAAGCCCCTGCATCAGGCGCGCCAACAGGAGCATGGCGGGGGCCAACCAGCCCGCCTGTTGAAAGGACGGGACGATCGCGATCATCAGGCTTCCCGTGGCCATGAGGAAAATCGTCGCGGCCAACGCATTCTTGCGGCCATACCGATCCGCATAGATTCCGAAGATGAAGCTTCCCAGCGGCCGCACGAAAAAGCCGATGGCAAAGACGGCGAATGTTGAAAGCAACGCCCCCAGCGGATCACCCGAGGGAAAGACCAGGCGCGAAAGATAGCTGGCGAAGAGCGCGTAGGCGAACCAGTCGAAGCACTCGACGAAATTGCCAATCGCGCCGGCAATCACCGCGCGGTTCACGGAAGATGGCGGACTAGTATCTCCCTGCTGTTCGCGCACGCCATGCCCAGGCGCGTCGGGGTCGATACTCTTGAGCGAGCTGTCCATTTCTCAGCCTTTCATTCAGATGCCTGTTTCAGGAAAAGACACTCGAATCGGGGCTGACGAGAAGGGCGCGATGGCAGATGTTCTCGTCCGGAAAAACGCTCCGCGAAACCCGTCCTTGAATGTCCCAGACTCGCACGGCATGCTTCGACGCTGCTTCGACGCAAGTTAGCTGTCGCCCGGGAAAGAGTCCAAGACAATCATTCAACCGCTGCTATCGCGCGAATGTATGCGAGGCGCCTGCCGCGCTAGTTGCGCAACTTGCGCACGCGCGGGCATGGCAAGGCCGGCCATGCGCAAGCCGGCAATCTGACGGCCGGATCCCGGCTTTTCGCGGATTTTGGACAAGCGCGGGACTGGTACCATTGCCCGCGAATCCCGCAAGTCCGTTGGAGCGCCGATGCGCCGCGTTGCCCCGCTGATCCTGTCCCTGTCCCTGGCCGCCGTCTGGCCGTCCCTGGCGCCGGCCGCGCCGCCGGCCCCGACCCCGGCCGCGGCCGCCACCGAGGCCGCGCACCAGGCCGCGATGGAAGGCTATCTGTACTTCTACCCGCTGCTGGTCATGGATCTGACGCGACGCCAGGCCGCCCATCCCTCGCAGAACACGCCGCCCAACGCCTACGCCTTCGTGCGCGGCCTGCCCCAGGCCGGCGCCGCCGCCCCCTGGGCCAACCCCGACATGCTGCGCGGCACAGCCTGGCTGGACCTGAGCGCCGGCCCCGTGGTGCTGTCCGTGCCCGACACCGGCGGCCGGCTGTACACGCTGACGCTGGTGGACCTGTGGAACGACGCCTTCGCCGTCCTGGGCAAGCGCAGCACCGGCACCGCCAAGGGCAACACCGTGCTGGTGCCGCCCGGCTGGAGCGGCACCCTGCCGTCCGGCATGCCGCGCATCGACGCGCCCACCACCCATGTCCTGGCCCGGCTGCTGATCCAGGCCGACGGTCCGGCCGAGTACCCGGCGGTGCACGCCCTGCAGGATGGCTTCGTGATCACGCCGCTGTCGCAATGGAATCTGCCGCCGCAGGCGCAACGCGTGCGCGCCGACGGCGCGCTGAACATGAAGGTCTCGCCGCGCGAGCAGGTCGAGTCGCTGCCGACCGACGCCCTGTTCGCCTACGCCGCCGAGCTGCTGCGCCGGAACCCGCCACACGCCGCCGACCAGCCCGTGCTGGCCCGGCTGCGCGGCGAGGGGCTGATCCCCGGCCGCCCCTTCGACTTCGACAAGCTGGACCATCCCGCCAAACAAGGCATGCGCCGGGGCCTGCGGGCCGCGCGCGAGCGCATGCAGGCCGCCGCCGGCGCCACGCTGCGCGAGGCCAATGGCTGGCAGCGGGAAGCGGGCGGCGTCGGTGTGTACGGCAATGCCTACATGCGCCGCGCGCTGGCCGCCCAGGCCCAGCCCGGCGCCAGCCTGCCGGAGGACCTGACCACGCTGCTGCTGGCCGCCGACAGCCGGGGCGAGGCCGTGGACGGCTCGCGCCGCTATCACCTGCGCTTCGCCAACGGCCAGTTGCCGCCGGCCGGCGCCTTCTGGTCGCTGGCGGCCTACGACGCCCAGGGCCTGCTGGCGCCCAACGCGCTGAACCGCCAGGCGCTCGGCAGCCGCGACCCGCTGCGCTACAACGAGGACGGCTCGCTGGACCTGGTCCTCGGCCACGAAGCGCCCGCGCCCGAGCAGCAGTCCAACTGGCTGCCGCTGCCGGCCTCCGGACCCGCGCAATTGCTGCTGCGCGTCTACCAGCCTGGCCCGGCGCTGCTGGACGGACTCTGGACGCCGCCACCGCTGCTGGCGGAAACGCCGCCGGAGGTCACCGCCGAGGCGGCCCCGGCGCCGGCGGCACCCGCGACCGACCCCGCCCCCGAGACCGGGGCAAGCGCGCCAGCGGCCTCCGCCACGACCGCCACATCGTCCGCCCCGGCGACCCCGCCGGCCAAACCGGCGGTCCAGGGCAAGGCCAAGCCGCAAGCACAGTCCCAGCCGGGCCGCTGACCGGCGGCGTCGCCGCCGCGCCGGCGCAGGCATGGCCCGCCCCATCCGCCCGCGAAAAAGACGGCGGCGCGCCCGCGCCAGCCGCTACCATATTCATTTCAGCAATCAGGAGCGCCCGACATGGACGACGCCTTCAGCCACCAATTGTCGATGACCATCCTGATGACGCCAGACATGGCGAACTTCTCAGGTAATGTGCACGGCGGCACCATCCTCAAATACCTGGACCAGGTGGCCTATGCCTGTGCCAGCCGCTACGCAGGCCACTACGTGGTGACCCTGTCGGTCGACCAGGTGGTGTTCCGCGAACCCATCCATGTGGGCGAGCTGGTGACCTTCCTGGCGGCGGTGAACTTCACCGGCCGCACCTCGATGGAGATCGGCATCAAGGTCGTGACCGAGGACATCCGCAAGAAGCTGGTGCGCCACACCAACAGCTGTTACTTCACGATGGTGGCGGTGGACGAGCACGGCGTGCCCGCCGAAGTGCCGCCGTTGAATCCGGGCACGCTGGAGGAAAAGCAGCGCTTCGTGGCCGCGCGGCTGCGGCGCGAGCTGCGCCAGGAAATGGAACGCCGCCACGGCGAGATCAAGCGCGAGACCACGCACGACGCCGGCAACGCCGGCTGAAAACCGGCGCGGCGGCGCTCAATCCGTTCCGGATCCCGCCTGCGCCAGGGGCTCCAGGCACAGCCGCAGGATGCGCGCGACCTCGCGGCTCGCCTGCGTCGTCGGCCGGACCTCGGACATGGCCAACGTGATGCCGCGCCGGATGCCGGGCTCGACGATGGGCGCGGCGGCCAGCGCGCCGGCCTGCATATCCCGCAGGACCGCGTGCTGGGCCAGCACGGCGTAGAGCCCGCCCTGCAGCACCATGTGTTTCTGCAGCGCCAGGGAATCGCATTCCAGCGCCACTGTCAGCGTCACGCCCATGCGGCGCGCGAGCTGGTCCATCTGGCGCCGGAAGGCGCTGGGCGCGCCGGCCAGCACCAGCGGCAGGCCCTGCAACCCGGCGAAGGGCACGGTCCGGCGACCCGCGACCCAGCTGTCCGGCGCGCCGACCAGCAGGTGCCGGGCAGTGAACAGCGCGCTGTCGCGGCGGCGCGCGCCGCGGCCGCTGCGCGGCAGGATGCCGATGTCGACCTCGCCGTTCTCCAGCCACTCGTCGACCGCCGCGCCCACGCCATCCCGCACGCGCAGGCGGATGCCCGGATAGCGCCGGCTCAGCTCCAGATAGGCGCGCGACAGGTACTGCGGATCGATCGAGGACAGCACGCCGATGCAGACCTGACCGGCCGGCTGCTCGACCTGCCGCGCCAGATCCTCGCCCAGCGCCTCGCCCGCCTCCAGCCAGGCCAGCACGCGCGGATACAGGCGGCGCCCGGCCTCGGTCAGGGCCACGCCGCGACCCGTGCGCAGGAACAGGCGGCCGCCGCAGGCCTGCTCCATCGCCGCCAGCTGGCGGCTGACGGCCGACTGCGCGCCATCGCGCAGGGCGGCGACCTTGGTCAGGCTGCCCAGATCGGCGATCTGGATGAACAAGCGCCATTGATCCAGCGTCAACGTAGCCACGAGGCCCCCGGGAGAGAAGACGCGCGCGGCGTCAGACATGACAAAAAAAGTATATCTGCTATCGCTGTCATGCCCTGTTTTCGCAAGCCACGGCGTCCTAGACTGGCCGGGATCCGTAGCCGCGAGACGCCCCCATGCCCCATCCGCCCAACGTGCTCTTCATCATGGTCGACCAATGGCCCGGCGCCCTGCTGGGCAGCGCCGGCCATCCCGTCATCCAGACGCCGACGCTGGACCACCTGGCCCGCCTGGGCACCCGCTATCCGCGCGCCTACGCTGAGTGTCCAATCTGCATCCCGGCGCGGCGCAGCGTGATGACCGGCACCTCGCCGCGCGGCCACGGCGACCGCAATTTCGCTCCCGCGCTGCCCATGCCCGCGCTGCCCACGCTGGCCCAGCGCTTTCGCGACGGCGGCTACCAGGCCTACGCGGTGGGCAAGATGCACCTGTACCCGCAGCGCGACCGCATCGGCTTCGACGACATCCTGCTGGCCGAGGAAGGCCGCGCGCAGCTGGGCGCGGTGGACGACTACGACATGTACCTGGCCGAACAGGGCGCGGCGGGCGAGCAGTACCTGCACGGCATGAACAACAACGACTATCTGCACCGCCCCTGGCACCTGCCGGAACGCCTGCACGTCACCAACTGGACCACCCGCGAGGCCGCCCGGATGATCAAGCGGCGCGATCCGCGCCGGCCGGCCTTGTGGCATGTCTCCTACACCCATCCGCATCCGCCGCTGGTGCCGCTGGCCGCCTACCTGGATCTGTATGGGCGCGACGCCATCGACCTGCCCGCGCGCGCCGCCTGGGAACAGCGCTGGGACCAGGACCCGGACGCGATGCCGCCCGCCCTGCGCAGCATCCGCGAGCACTGGCCCATCGGCGACGACCCCGCCCGGCTGCGCGCCATCCGGCGCGCCTTCTACGCGCTGTGCAGCCACATCGACCATCAGCTGCGCGTGCTGCTCGGCACCCTGCGCGAGGAAGGACTGCTGGACGATACCGTCATCCTGTTCTGCGGCGACCATGGCGACATGCTGGGCGACTTCGGCCTGTGGGCCAAGCGCCTGTTCTACGAAGGCTCGGCGCGCGTGCCCATGATCCTGGTCGGCGCGGCCGGCGATGCGCGCGTGCCCGCCGGCCAGGTGGACGAGCGGCTGGTGGGCCTGCAGGACGTCATGCCCACCCTGCTGTCGCTGGCCGGGCTGCCGGTCCCCGCCACGGTGGAAGGCCTGCCCATGACGGGCGAGCGGCGCCGCGACATTCTTTATGGCGAATGCAAGGAAGACCGGCTGGCGACCCGCATGGCGCATGACGGCCGCCACAAGCTGATCTGGTACCCGGCCGGCAACGTTGTGCAGCTGTTCGACCTGCAGGCCGACCCGCGCGAATGCCGCGACCTGTCCGAGGCGGCGCAGTACGCGCTCATCCGCCAGCGCCTGGAACAGGCGCTGGTCGAACGGGCCTGGGGCGTGGACCGGGACTGGATTGCCGCGGGCCGGCTGACCGGCTTCCCGGCCCCCGCCGCGCCGCCGCGCGCGGACCGCCAGTTCGGCGGCCAGCGCGGCCTGCACTATCCGCAACCGCCCCAGAGCGACCCGACCCGGACGGTGGGATCGCCGGGCTGAGGCGCGCGTCCGGCCCCGCGCCGGCTACAACAACGACAAGGGAGACTGCATCATGAGCTGTGCCAAAACGCTGCTGGCCATCGGCCTGGCATTCTGCGCGCCCCTGGCGGGCGCCGCCGGCCCGGGGCCGTCCTGGCCGGGCGACAAGCCGATCCGGCTGATCGTGCCCTATCCCGCCGGCGGCAACGCCGACATGATCGGCCGCGTGTTCGCGCGGGCGCTGGGCGACAGACTGGGGCAGATCTTCATCGTCGACAACCGCCCCGGCGCGGGCGGTTCGATCGGGACCGGCATCGCGGCCAAGGCCGAGCCCGACGGCCATACGCTGCTGCTGGGCGACATCGCCACGCACGCCATCAACCGGCTCTCGATGCCCAATCTGCCCTATGACGCGCAGCGCGATTTCGCGCCCGTCGCGCGCCTGACCAGCGTGTCACTGCTGCTGGTCGCCAATCCCAAGACCGGCTTCAAGAGCGCCGGCGACTTCATCGCCTACGCCAAGGCCCATCCCGGCAAGCTGAGCTACGCCACCGGCGGCATCGGCACGCCCAGCCAGCTCGCGATGGAGATGCTGCGCGGCGCGGCCGGCATCGACCTGCTGGCCGTGCCCTACAAGGGCAGCGCGCCCGCGCTCAACGACGTGGCCTCGGGCCAGGTGGATGTGATGATCGACGGCGCCGCCGCGCCGCTGGTCAAGGGCGGCAAGCTGGACCTGCTGGCCGTCACCGCCGATCGCTCCCCGGCCTTCCCCGACACGCCGACGCTGGCCGAAGCCGGCCTGCCCGGCTTTCGCTTCGCGTCCTGGCATGGCGTGTTCGCGCCCCGGGGCACGCCCCCGGCCGTGGTCGACGCGCTGGCCGCCGCGATCGCCGAGGCGGCGCGCGACGAAGGCTTGCGCAGGCAATTCCAGGAACAGGGCATCGCGCTGGACACCCGCGCCGGCGCGGCGTTCGCCAGCTTCCTGGACGAACAGCGCGAGTCGATCGAGACGCTGGCGCGCGAACGCGGGCTGCGCCTGGCGCAGTGAGTCCGCGCGCCGCGCCAGTTCAGACCTGGCCGGCCTGTGCCGGCGGCTTGGGCGCCGCCGTTTCCGGATCGCGCTCGCGACCCGTCATGCGCTTGAGCGCCAGCCATTGCTGCGACCAGAAACCGCGACCGTAGTCGCGTCCGCCCTGCTCGGGCAGCTGGTCATGGATACCGGTGGGACCGTAGTTCGTGCCGAAGCGCGCGGTGCGGAACAGCACGTCCCAGATCGGGAACAGCGCGGCGAAGTTGTAGCCGCCGGCCGGGCCCGGCGACGAGGCGTCGTAGGCGATGGAATGGTGATGCCGGTGAAAGCGCGGGCTGACCAGCAGGCGTTCGCCGATGGCGCCGAAATGCAGGCGCAGATTGGCGTGCGAGAAGCTCTGCGCCAGCTGGGTGATCGCCACCACCGCCACGAACTGCGCCGGCGGCACGCCCACCAGCTGCGACACGAACACCACGACCACGTCGCGCAGCATGTCGTCCAGCAGATGGTTGCGGTCGTCGCTCCAGATCGTCATCTGGCGCTGGCTGTGGTGCACCGCGTGCAGCGACCAGAGCCAGCCGAAGCGATGCTGGGCGCGATGGTAGAAGTAATCGACCGCGTCGAACAGCAGCAGGTAGATGATCAGGCTGACCCAGGCGCGGTCGGTCACGCCCGGCCAGTACTGGTCCAGCTGGAACGGCGCGAAACCCCAGACGTGCAGCTGGCCGAACACGCTGTCCCACAGCGGGTCCACGGTGAAGAACAGCGCCAGGCGGAACACGCCCAGCCGGTGGATCAGCGTGTAGAGCACGTCGATGCCGATCTGGCGGCGGTCGGTCACGGGCTCGACCGGGCGCAGGCGCTGCAACGGGCCGAACACCAGCACCAGCAGCGCGATCTGTAGCAGGCCGACCAGCAGCCACATGGTGGCGTCGTAGCCGTCCTCGATGAAGTTGCTCAAGCCCAGATGAAACAGCGCGGGCTGCACGAGGGTCTCGAAGAGCCATTGCTGGCACTCCCCGAACCATTGACTAAGCGTATCCATGATCAGTGATGCGTGGCGATCCAGCCCTTGTAGGCCGGATGCGTATCCAAGGTGGCAAAACAATAGCCCTTGCGCTGCAAGCCTTCAACCAGCGGCTCCAGCACGGCGGGGGCCCAGGGGTCCTGGCGCGACCAGATGCCCAGGTGGGCCAGCAGGATGTCGCCGGGCTTGATGTTGCGCAGCGCCTGCTCCAGCAGGCGGGCGTTGGGGAATTTGTCGCTGGGCAGCTCGTCGCCCAGGAAACCGGCCTGCGCCCAGCCCACGTGCTCGTAGCCGCATTCGCGCGCCGCCTTGAGCAGCGCAGGCGAGGTCTTGCCGCCCGGCGCGCGGTACAGGGGCAGCATGGCGTGGCCGGTCATCTGCGTGAAGCGCGCGGACGAGCGCTTGATTTCTTCGCAATACTGCTGCGCGGTCCAGGTCTGGACCTTGCCCGTCTGCGGACCGGCGCTGGGCTTGACGCGGAACTTGCCGTCCGGCAGGTCGCCCTGCCAGTAGACGTGGTCGTAGGTGTGCGAGCCGAAGGCATGGCCCTCGGCGGCGCGCGCCTTCCACCAGGGCGCCCACTGGTCGTCCAGGCTGGCGCCGTCGGTCAGCGTGCGTTCGTTGGCCAGGAAGAACGTGACCTTGACGTGATGCCGGGCCAGCACGTCGGCCACCAGCGGGGCCACGCCCATGTGGCCGGTATCGAAGGTCAGGTAGACGGGCTTGTCGCAAACGGCCGCCGGGGCCGGCCCGGCGGCACCGGCCAGCGCCGGCAGCAGCGCGGCCAGGCAGGCCGCCGCCGCCCGCTTCGACGGCTCAGCGCGTCGGCGCATGGTTCAGCGTCCAGACGCCGTGCGGCGACTTGCCGACCGGCACCTGCTGCACGACCTTCTTCTGCTCCAGATCGACCACGGTCAGCTTGCGCGCCCAGCGCGACGTGACCAGCAGGGTCTTGCCGTCGGCCAGCACGTCCATGCAGTCCGGGCCGCCCGGCACCGCGAAGGTGTCGGTCACGGCCAGCGTCTGCAGGTCGATGCGGCTGATGGAATTGGCGGTGCGGTTGCTGACGAACAGGTGGCGCTTGTCGCCCTGCGCGCGGAAGGCGTGCGCGCCGGCCGCCGTCTTGATGCGCGTGACCAGCTTGGCCGGGCCGTTGCTCACGTCATACGCCTCGACGTAGGAATCGCCGGTCAGGGCCACCAGCAGCGTCTTCTGGTCGGGCGTGAGGAACACGTCGGCCGGCGTCTTGCCCACCGACACGGTCCACTTCGGCGTCTGCGTGGCCAGGTCGATGGCGATCAGCTGGTCGCTGTCCTGCAGCGTGACGTAGGCCGTGGTGCTCTTGGCGTCGATCATGATGTGGCTGGGCGTCTTGCCCGCCGGGATGCGCTTGACCAGCTTCAGGTCGAAGCCCTTTTCCAGCGGCTTCCAGGCATAGATGTCGATATGGTCCAGGCGGTTCGCGGCGGTGACGAACCACTTCATGTCGGGCGAGAACTGCAGCTGGTAGGGATCGACGATGCCGGTCAGCGTGCGCTGCACTTCGCCGGTCTTGGGATCCATCAGCGTGATCGAGTCGCCGGTGGCGTTGGCCACCATGAGCGACTTCTCGTCGGGCGTCAGGTACAGGTGGTGCGGCTCCTTGCCGGTGGGCACGCGGCGCACTTCCTTGTACGAAGCGGGATCGACGATGCTGACGTTGGCGTCCAGCGAATTCAGGACGAAGATGGGGGCCGAGGCCGCCGCGGCGCTAAGCGCCATCCCTGCGCCGAACAGGGCGCAGCGGACAAAATGCATGGGATTCAATTTCAAGGTCCGGCAAGGGGGGATCTGGCTCCGATCCCGGTGCCCGACATTTTGGCATAGCGGCAGGATAAAAAAGCGACGGCGCAGGGTTTGGAAACAATCCCCGGCGGCTGTTGCTGAGTCGCAACAACCGCCGGCCAGCCCCGCTGCGCGCCGCCGCGTGACGCGGCCGCCACATGAAGCCGCTACAAGGTTGCGGCCCCCGCGTCAAAGCTTGGCGACCGACACCTCGGTGGCCTTGACGAAGGCCAGCACCTCGGTGCCCACCTGCAGGTCCAGTTCCTTGACCGAACGGGTCGTGATCACCGAGGTGACGATGCCCGCCGGCGTGTCCACGTCCACCTCGGACACCACCGGGCCGAGGATGATCTCCTTGATCTTGCCGCGGAACTGGTTGCGGGCGTTGATGGATTGAATGCTCATGACTTGCTCCCGAATTGAGAAATACAAGGAAAATCCGCGCCCGCCGTTGCCGGCGCGGGCAATGCTAAATCGCCAGCTTGAGGTGCCGGATGGGAATCACCTGCGCCAGCGGCCGCGGCTCCTCTTCCGGCTGGCGCAGGACCACCCGCAGCACGCGCGCCTCCAGCGCGGCGAAGGCGGCCGAACCGCGCGCGCGCGGACGCGTCAGCGGCACGCGCTCGTCCAGCGCCACCCCGCCCTCGTCCAGCACCAGGATGCGGTCCGCCAGCGCCACGGCCTCGCCCACGTCGTGCGTCACCAGCACGGACGTGAAGCCGTCGCGCCGCCACAGCGTCTCGATCAGCTGCTGCATGTCGATGCGCGTGAGCGCGTCCAGCGCGCCCAGCGGCTCGTCCAGCAGCAGCAGGCCCGGCCGGTGCACCAGCGCCCGCGCCAGCGCGACCCGCTGACGCTGCCCGCCCGACAGCTGCGCCGGCCAGTCGCCGCCCCGGTCGCCCAGGCCGACCTGGCGCAGCACCGCCGCGGCCTGCGCCCGCTCCCGGCGCGGCAGGCCCAGCGCCACGTTGTCCAGCACCGACTTCCACGGCAGCAGCCGTGCGTCCTGGAACATGATGCGGACCCGGTCGTCGGCGCCCCACTGCGGAAACCCGTCGAACAGCACCGGCGCGCGCGCGGGCGGTCCGCCCTGCTCGCCGCTGGGCGCTTCCAGCCCCGCCAGCAGGCGCAGCAGCGTGCTCTTGCCGCAGCCGCTGCGCCCGACCACCGCCACGAACTCGCCGGCGGCCAGCTCCAGGTCCAGGCCGCGCAGCACCACGCGCTCGCCGTAGCGCTTGCCCAGCTTGCGCAGCGTCACGCCCAGCGGCGGCGTCGGTCCCGGCTCGGCCTGCGCCGCCCGGGCGTCCGCGCCGCCCTCGGGCCCCGTGCGGGCCGGCCCGTCCAGGTGCCGCAGCAACTCGAACTCGTTGGGGTTGATGAACATGACGGCAGCCTCCCGATACCCGATCCTGCCCGCGCCCGGCCGCGCGGCCCTCAGCGGGACGCCTCCAGCTTGCGCTGGTCGTCGGTCTTGACGAAGCCGGCGAAGGATTTCTCGGTCACGGCCAGGAACTCGCGCGAGCGGTAAGCCGCCGCGATGTCCTGCACATAGGGCCTGGACAGATCGGCCGTGCGCACCGCCACCAGGTTCTGGTAGGTGGGCGTGGTCTTTTCCAGCGCCAGCGCCTCGGTCAGCTTGAGCCCGGACGCCAGCGCGAAATTGCCGTTGACGAAGGAATAGTCGGTGTCCTCCAGCGAGCGCGGCAGCTGAGCCGCCTCCAACGGGATGAGCTTGATCTTCTTCGGATTGGCGGCCACGTCCTTCTCCGACACCTGCAGCGGGTCGTAGCCCTCGCGCAGCTTGATCCAGCCCAGCTCCTGCAGCACCACCAGCGCGCGCGCCTGATTGGTGGGATCGTTGGGCACGGCCACGCTCACGCCCTCGGGCGCGGCGTCCACGCTCTTGTATTTCCGGCTGTAGATGGCGATCGGCGCGGTCGGCACCTTCACCAGCTCCGACAGCTCCAGCTTGTTCTTGGCCGCGAAGTTCTTCAGATAGACCACGTGCTGGAACGCATTGGCGTCCAGCGCGCCCTGCGCCAGCGCGAAGTTGGGCTGCACATAGTCGTTGAACTCGACCACGCGCACCGTGTAGCCCTGCTTTTCCAGGATGGGCTTGATGCCCAGCTTGATCTGGTCGCTGTAGGGACCGGCGGTGGCGCCAAAGACGATTTCCTTCTTGGCCGGATCGGCCGCGACGGCGGCGCCGGACAGGGCCAGCGCGGCGACGGCGACGGCCAGTTGACGGAGGGAGGGCTTGCGCAAGACGGACATGGACGACCTCGGAATGGCGTAGGGGAATCAGCGTTTGTCGATGCGCCGGGCGATGGTGTTGCCGGCGAACTGGATGATCTGCACCAGCACGACCAGCAGCGCTACGGTCAGCGCCATCACGTCGGTCTGGAAACGGTAATAGCCGTAGCGGATGGCCAGGTCGCCGATGCCGCCGCCGCCCACCACGCCGGCCACGGCCGAGTAGGACAGGAAGCTAACCGCCAGCACGGTCAGCGCCAGCACCAGGCCGGAGCGCGCTTCCACCAGCAGCACGCGCCGCACGATCTGCAGCTCCGACGCGCCGGCGGCATGCGCGGCCTCGATCACGCCGCGCGGCACTTCGCGCAGCACCTGCTCGACCAGCCGCGCGAAATACGGAATGGCGGCGAAGGACAGCGGCACGGCCGCGGCCACCGGACCGATCGAAGTGCCAGCGATGACGCGCGTGAACGGCACCAGCGCCACCAGCAGGATGATGAAGGGAAAGGACCGCACGGTATTCACCGTCCAGCTCAGCAGCCGGTGCAGCACGGGGCGGTCCAGCGACTGGCCCGGCCCGGTCAGGAACACCAGCACGCCGAGCGGCCCGCCCAGCAGGATGGACGCGGACAGCGCGATCGCCAGCATCAGGAAGGTCTGGCCGATCGCCACGCCCAGCTCGGGCAGCAATTGCACGAAGGTATCCAGCATCACGCCACCTCTTCATAGGGATGGGCGGCCTCGCGGATGAGTTCGCGCCCCAGCGCCGAACTCAGGTTCACGTGCGCGCCCGTGATCTCGGCCTGCTCCAGCACGCGGCCGTTCTCCATCACCGCCACATGGCGGCACAGCGCGCGCACCACGGCCAGCTCGTGCGTCACGATGACGATGGTCACGCCCAGCCGCCGGTTGATGTCGCGCAGCACGCCCAGCACCGAGCGGGTGGTTTCGGGATCCAGCGCGGAGGTGGGCTCGTCGCACAGCAGCACCGCCGGTTCGCTGGCCAGCGCGCGGGCGATGGCCACGCGCTGCTTCTGGCCGCCGGACAGCTGCGCCGGATGGCTGGCGGACTTGTCCGCCAGCCCCACGATCTCCAGACACTCGCGCACCCGCGCGGCGATCTGTTCGCGGTCGCGGCCGCCGTGCACGCGCAGCGGGAAGGCGACGTTCTCGAACACGGTCTCGTTCTGCAGCAGGTTGAACTGCTGGAAGATCATGCCGATGTTCTGGCGCGCGGCGCGCAGCGCGGACTTGCCCAGGCCGGTCAGCTCGGTGCCGGCCACGTACACGGCGCCGTGGTCGGGCCGCTCCAGCAGGTTGATCAGGCGCAGCAGCGTGGACTTGCCGGCGCCGCTCTTGCCGATGATGCCGAAGGTGTCGCCGGCGCGGATCGACAGCGACACGTCGCAAACCGCGTCGAAGCGGCCCGCCGGCAGGCGGAAGGATTTGCTCACGGCGTCCAGCCGGATCACGGGCTGGGGCACGGTGGAAAGCGGGGAAAGCGTCGCGCTCTGGGTCATCGGGTAAATCCGGGAAATGGCGGTCGGTTCATCATCGGGACAGGCCTGGGGTCAGGAATACGGCGTGGGTTCGGGCAGCTGATCCAGCAGCGCGTAGCGGCCCAGGTCGCGGATCTTGTAGGCCACGGGATCGTGCAGCGTGTGCACGCGCGCGTTGCGCCAGTGGCGGTCCAGGCCGTGGCGGTTGTGGGTGGAGCTGGCGCCGGTCACGTCGAACAGCTCGGCGCCCACCGACAGCGCGGCGCGATGCGCCAGCACCTTGGCCTGGGCGCCGGCCACGGCGACGCGGCCGCGCTCCTCGGCGGTGACGGACGGGCCGCGCGCCAGCGCCTCGTCCAGCGCCTGCGCCGCCTGGTCGGCCAGCGCGCGGGCCGCCTGCAGCGACAGCCAGAACTCGCCGAAGCGCTCCTGCACATAGGGATCGTCGGCGTGTCGCTCCACGCCCGAGGCGAACCACGGCCGGGCGGCGTCGCGCACATAGCCGCGCGCGTCCTGGTATGCGCCCTGCGCGATGCCCAGGTACAGATTGGTCATGATCAGCTGCGCCACCTGCGAGCGCAGCGTGGCGCGCGCGGTCGGCGTGGCGCCCGGCGCCTGCAGCACCTGCACGGGCTCGAGCCGCACATGGTCGAAGCGCACCGTGCCGCTATCGGTCTGGCGCTGGCCGAAGGCGTCCCAGTCCGGGTTGACGGTGATGCCCTCGACGCGCGTCGGCAGCGCGGCGATCAGCGCCGTGCCGGACGGCTTGTGCCAGGCCGAGAAGGTCAGCAGGTCCGAGCCCACCGAACCCGAGCTGAAGCTCTTGACGCCGTCGATGCGATAGCCGTCCAGCTCGGCGCGCGCGACCACGCGGCGGTCCAGCGGATTGAGCGCATTGCCCCAGAACAGGTTGCGCGCCACGGTCGGTTCCAGGAAATAGGCGTGCTGCTCGGGCGTGCCGTAGAGCAGCACCCCGGCCACCTGCAGATGGTGGAAACCGAATACATGCGCCAGCGCGCTGTCGGCCTGGGCCAGCCGGCGCACGGCGCCCAGGACCGTCGACCAGCTGGCGCCGGCCCCGCCATGCGCGGTCGGCACCGACAGCCGCAGCAGGCCGCTCTGGCGGATCAGTTCGCGCTCGCGGGCGGCATGTCCGCCCAGGCGGTCGCGCTCGACGGCGGTGGCGGCCAGCGCCCGCGCCAGCGTTTCCAGCGCCTCGGCAGGCGTGGGCGGCGGCGCGTCGGCCGCGCGCCCGGAAGCAGCGCCCGCGCCGCCGTCGCGGCGCGCGTCCTGCACGGTTTGGATCTTGGCCATCATCACTCCTGGATGGCCGGCTCAGGCCGGCCGGTAAGCGGGGTTCCAGCGCAGCAGGCGCCGCTCCAGCGCGCGGGCCAGCGCGTCCGCGCCCTTGCCCAGCATCGCGTAGAGCAGGATGCCCAGCAGCACCACGTCCGTCTGCAGGAACTCGCGCGCGTTCATGGTCATGTAACCGATGCCTGACTGCGCCGAGATGGTCTCGGTCACGATCAGCACCACCCACACCAGGCCCAGCGCGAAGCGCAGGCCCACCAGCACGGACGGCAGCGCACCGGGCAGGATCACGTCGCGGTACAGGCGCCAGCCGCTCAGGCCATAGGACCGGCCCATCTCGATCAGCGCCGGATCCACCGAGCGGATGCCGTGGAACGTGTTGAGATAAACGGGAAAGAACACGCCCACCGACAGCAGCGCCAGCTTGGCGGTCTCTTCGATGCCGAACCACAGGATGAACAGCGGGATCAGCGCCAGCACCGGGATGTTGCGGATCATCTGCAGCGTGGTGTCCAGCAGCGTCTCCGCGCGGCGCGACGCGCCGTTCAGCAGCCCCAGCGCCAGGCCCAGCCCGCCGCCCAGCAGCAGGCCCCACAAGGCGCGCAACGCGCTGACGCGCAGATGCAGCCACAGCTCGCCCGACACGGCCAGCGACCAGGCCGCGGCGGCCACGGCCGAGGGCGCGGGCAGGATGCGCGAGGACAGCCAGCCGGCCTGCGCCGCCAGCTGCCACAGCGCCAGGATGCCCAGCGGCACCAGCCAGGGCGCCAGCGCCGCGCGCCAGCCGCGTACGGGGCGCGTATCCATCAGCTGGCCGCGACCTTCGGCACCAGCTCGGTGGCCATGACCTCGCCGAACGGGCCGGTCAGCACCGGATTGCCCTGGCGGCCACGGCCCTTGCCGGGCAGCAGCGGGAACACCAGCTCGGCGAAGCGGTACGACTCTTCCAGGTGCGGATAGCCCGAGAAGATGAAGGTGTCGATGCCCAGGTCGGCGTACTCCTGGATGCGCGCCGCCACGGTCTGCGGGTCGCCCACCAGGGCCGTGCCCGCGCCGCCGCGCACCAGGCCCACGCCGGCCCACAAGTTGGGCGCGATCTCCAGGTGCGAGCGGCCGCCACGGCCGTCGTCGAGCTTGCCGCCGTGCAGCGCGGCCATGCGGCGCTGGCCTTCCGAATCCATCCTGGCGAAGGCCGCCTGCGCGGCGTTCACCGTGTCCTCGCTCAGATGGCTGATCAGCTCGTCGGCGGCGGCCCAGGCCGCCGCCTCGGTCTCGCGCACGATCACGTGCAGCCGGATGCCGAACTTCACGCTGCGTCCATGGCGCGCCGCGCGCTCGCGCACGTCGGCGATCTTGCGCGCCACGGCCTCGGGCGGCTCGCCCCAGGTCAGGTACACGTCCAGCTGCTCGGCCGCCAGCTCGTGCGCGGCCTCGGACGAGCCGCCGAAGTACAGCGGCGGATACGGCTTCTGCGTCGGCGGATACAGCACCTTGCCGCCCTTGGACACCAGCTTTTCGCCGTCATGGCTGTAGCCCGCGCCCTCGTGGCTGGCGGCCAGGATGCCGCGCCAGATCTTCAGGTAGTCGGCGGTGATGGCGTAGCGCTCGTCATGGCTGACGAACACGCCGTCGCCTTCCAGCTCGCCGGGATCGCCGCCCGTCACCACGTTGACCAGCAGACGCCCTTGCGACAGGCGGTCGAAGGTGGCGGCCATGCGCGCGGAGAACTGCGGCGAGCTGACGCCGGGGCGTATCGCCACCAGGAACTTGAGCCGGCTGGTCGCGCCGATCAGGCTGGAGGCCACCACCCAGGCGTCCTCGCAGGAGCGTCCGGTGGGCAGCAGCACGCCGTCGTAGCCCAGCGTGTCGGCGGCCACGGCCACCTGCCGGAAGTAGTCGTAACCGGCCTCGCGCGCGCCCAGGCTGGTGCCGAGGTAACGCGAATCGCCGTGCGTGGGGATGAACCAGAAAACGTCCATGAAAATCCTGCCCTCGTCTATTTCAGTATCGACGGCGCGGCGTCGAATACGTTGAGCGGTTTGGGGATGAGCTTGAGCGCATGGAAGGCGTCCGCCACCTGCTGCTGTTCCAGCAGCACCTCGCGCGTGATCGGCTGCACGCCATAGGCCAGCCGGCTCGCGGCCAGCTCCACGATCTCGCGGTCCAGGCCCAGCACCGGTTGCAGCAGGGCCACGCTTTCGGCGCGGTGGTCGCGCGCCCACAGATCGCCCTTGCGCACTTCGTCCAGCACGGTCTGGATGATCTGCGGATGCGCCTTCTCGTAACCGCTGGCGGCCAGGAAGAACTGGTAGTTCTTGACCACGCCGGCGCCGTCGGCCAGCACGCGCGCGCCAAGCTGTTTCTCGGCGGCGGCCTGGAACGGATCCCAGATGACCCAGGCGTCGATCGCGCCGCGCTCGAAGGCGGCGCGCGCGTCCGACGGCGTGAGGTAGACCACATTCACGTCGCGGTAGGCCACGCCCGCGCGCTCCAGCTGCTTGACCAGCAGGTAGTGCACGTTCGAGCCCTTGTTCAGCGCGACCTTCCTGCCCTTCAGGTCGGCCACGCCGCGCAGCGGCGAATCCTTGGGCACCAGGATGGCCTCGCTGGCGGGCGCGGCGGGCTCGCTGCCCACGTACACCAGCGCCGCGCCGGCGGCCTGGGCGAAGATCGGCGGGGCCTCGCCCACCGTGCCGAAGTCGATCGAGCCCACGTTCAGGCCTTCCAGCAATTGCGGGCCGGCGGGGAACTCGGTCCACTTCACCGTCACGCCCTGCTCGGCCAGGCGCTTGTCCAGCGTGCCCAACGCCTTGACGATGGTGAGCGTGCCGTATTTCTGAAAGCCGATGCGCAGCGTCTTGCGGTCCTGCGCCTGCGCGGCCGGCGCCAGCAGCGCCGCGCCCAACAGGCCCAGCAGGCCGCGCAGCAAGGCGCGGCGGATGGCGGAAGGAAATGGGTTCATGTGCGGGTTTCCGGTTCAGACGCTGAAGCCGCCGGCCAGCGCCAGCCGGCCCAGGTCATAGGCTTCATTGGCGACATAGGCATGCGGACGCAATTGTTCGGACAGCCGGTCGACCGAGTCCTCCAGCCGCTGCCGCACGTCGTCGTCGATATGGGGCTGGCCGGCCTCGTCGACGCGCACCTGCTTGTCGGTGGCGTACACGCCGGCCAGGATGTGGCGCGCGCCCAGCGCGGACAACACGGGCTTGAGGCCGTATTCCAGCGCCAGCAGATGGGCCGGGCTGCCGCCGGTGGCGATGGGCAGCACCACCTTGCCGGCCAGCGCCTTCTCGTCCAGCAGGTCCAGCACGGCCTTCAGGCCGCCGGCGAACGAGGCCTTGTAGACCGGGGTGGAGATCAGCACCGCGTCGGCGGCCGCGACGCGGGCGCGCAGCGCGCCGGCGGCGGGGCTGGCGTAGTGGCCCTCGATCAGCTCTTCGGCGGGAATGTCGCGCAGGCCCAGTTCGCCGATGTTCCAGCCGCCCGCGCGCAGCCGGTTGGCGGCGTGGCGCAGCAGGGCGGAGGAACGGGAACGCTGCGACGGGCTGCCCGCCAGGGTGATGATGCTCATGGTGTGTCGCCGGATGTCAGGGATGCGGAAAAGACTGCCGGACGCGTCAGAACGCGGGCACCAGCGAGCCCTTGAATTCTTTCTCGATGAAGGCGCGGACCTCGGGCGACTGGTAAGCCGCCACCAGCTTCTTGACCCAGGGCTGGTCGCGGTCCTTGGCGCGCACCGCGATCAGGTTGGCGTAGGGACCGTCGGCGGCCTCGCGGCCAATGGCGTCGCGCGCCGGCACTAGGCCGGCCTGGTCGGCATAGTCGTTGTTGATGGCGGCGGCGGTCAGGTCATCGAGCGAGCGCGGCAACTGCGCCGCGTCCAGCGGCACCAGCTTGAGCTTGCGCGGGTTGGACACCACGTCCTGCGGCGTGGCGTTGTTCTTCTGCTCGGCCTCGGGCTTGAGCGTGATCAGCTTGTACGCCGCCAGCAGGCGCAGCGCGCGGTTGCCGTTGGACGGGTCGTTCTGGATGCCCACCGAAGCGCCCTCGGGCAGGTCGCCCAGCGCCTTGATCTTGCGCGAATAGAAGCCCAGCGGCGCGGTGACGGTCAGCCCCACCGGCACGATGTCGAAGCCGCGCGCCTTGATCTGGTTGTCCAAGAAGGGCTTGTGCTGGAAGGCGTTGGCGTCCAGGTCGCCGGCGTTCAGCGCGGCATTGGGCAGCTGGTAGTCATTGAACTTGACCAGCTTGATCTCCAGTCCGTCGCGGGCCGCGACCTGCTTGACCACGTCGAAGATCTTCTCGGTCGTGCCGACGGAAATGCCGACGCTGATGGAGGACTTTTGCTGCGCTTGCGCGCCGGCGGTGAAGGCGGTGGCCAGGACGGCGACGGACAGCAGGCGGATCAGGGTAGACATCGTTTCGATTCCAGGATGGGACAGGAGACGGGACGATTCTGTCATCGCGTTTGCGCGCCGAAAAATACTTAGTCGGCATGACCTTATGTGCCTTATGTGGCCGCGCTTGCACCGCATGGACAGCAACCCACTTCGGGAAATATGCGCTTATCGCCTGGGGTTCTAAACGAAGCCGGCGCCTTGCGGCGCCGGTTATCTGCCACGCATGCGCGCCGCGCGTTCAGGCGTAGGCGGCCCGGGCGCGCGCGCCCGCGTGTACGTCCGGCAAGGCCGCCCGGCCCGCGCCGAACAGCTTCTCGCGCAACGTGCCGTCGGCGTAGGCGGTCTTGTATGAGCCGCGCGATTGCAGCTCGGGAATCACCAGGTCGATGAAGTCCTCATAGCACTCCGGCGTGACCGTGCGCGCCAGGTTGAAGCCGTCGATGCCGGTTTCCGCGACCCAGGATTCCAGCTCGTCGGCCACCTGCGCGGCGCTGCCCACCAACGCCGGATAGCGCCCACCCAGCGCCATGTCGGCCAGCAGGTCGCGCACCGTGCGGTCGGTGCGCGCGACGGTCAGGCTGCGCACGGCGGATTCGATGGCGTTGTTCTTCACGTAGCGGATCGGCTCGTCCGGCGCGTAGGTGGAAAAATCGATGCCGGTGGAGCTGGCGTAGTGCGCCAGGCCAGCCTCGGGACTGGCGTAGCGCAGGTACTCGGCGTGCTTGTCCCGGGCTTCCCGTTCCGTGCGCCCGACGACGGCCGTGATGCCCATGAAGAACTTGATGTCGCGCGGATCGCGGCCCTCGCGCGCGACCGCCTCGCGCAGCTCGGACACCAGCTTGCGCAGCCCCTCCTTGGTCTGGCTGGAAACGAACACGCATTCGGCATGGCGCGCGGCGAAGGCCAGCCCCCGGCCCGACGAGCCCGCCTGGTACAGCACCGGCGTGCGCTGCGGCGAAGGCTCGGCCAGGTGATAGCCTTGAACACGATAGTATTTGCCGGCATGGTCCACCCGGCGCACGGCGGCGGGATCGGCATAGACCCGCGCGCGCTTGTCGGCCTTGACCGCGTCCGCGTCCCAGCTGCCTTCCCACAGCTGATAGGCCACGTCCAGGAATTCGTCGGCGCGGTCGTAGCGCTCGTCGTGCGCGATCTGCCCGGACAGCCCCATGGCGCGCGCCGCGCTCTCCAGGTAGCCGGTGACGATGTTCCAGCCCACGCGGCCCTGGGTCAGGTGGTCCAGCGTGGAGAAGCGGCGCGCCAGCAGATAGGGCGCCTCGTAGGTCAGGTTGACGGTGACGCCAAAGCCCAGGTGGCGCGTGGCCGCCGCCATGGCCGGCACGATCAGCAGCGGGTCGTTGACGGGCAGCTGGATGGACTCGCGCAGGGTCAGGTCGGCCGAGTCCTGGTACACGTCATACACGCCGACGATGTCGGCCAGGAACAGGCCGTCGAACAGGCCGCGCTCCAGCAGCCGCGCAAGGCCGGTCCAGTAATCCAGTGTCTTGTAGGCGGTGGACGTGTCGCGCGGATGCGTCCACAGCCCATGGTTGATGTGGCCCACGCAATTCATGTTGAAGGCGTTGAGCAGGATCTGCTTCTTGGTCATGACGGACGGTCTTCCAGGCTTCTGGCCGGGGCCGGCGCGACGGCTGGCCCCGGCGGGGTTCAGGCATGCAGCCTATCGCCGCGCGCGTCGGCGCGGAAGAACGGATTGCGCATGCGCTTATGCGAGGCCGGCATAAGGCGCGCGCATATCGTCATCACTAAAGAATGCTTGCTGGCGATGCGCACGCTTGCTTAGAGTCTGGGCTTGCCACCACCAGCCCAAACCGCGGGCGGCAGCGCCTGCGCGGCATCGCGAGCAGATCCATGACCCCTACCCCACCGGACACCCGAAACGGCGCCAGCGACCCGCAAGGCGTCGGCCAGACCCTGCACCGCTGGCTGATGGCCGCCGGCGCGCTGATGGGCACCGGCGCGCTGTTCCCCAACGTGATCCTGCCGGACGGCCGCGCCGTTGATGGCGCGCCGCCCGCCGCCGACCGGGCCGCACCGGCCGTCGGCCGCCGCGCTCCCGCGCACGCCTGACCCGCCGTCCGACACGCCCGGCGCCGTCCGGGAAAACCCCGCCGCCCTCGTCCGAAAGCGGGACTGGATCACGCCAAAACACGGGCCTATACTGAATTCGCCGTTGCTGAACGTTCCTTTTTCCAAGGGAGAGGCAACATGTACAGGCACCTGCTCATCACCGTGGACGGCTCGCCGCTGTCCGATTCGGTTTTCCAGCGCAGCATCGTCTTCGCCAAGGAGATGAACGCCGCCGTCACCGTGCTGCGCGCCATTCCCGAAGACCACCTGCTGGTCTACCAGGCCGAGATGCTAGGCACCGCCCAGGGCTACCACACCGACCAGGCGCGCAAGAACGCGCAGGCCTACCTGGACGGGCTGGAGGCGCAGGCCCGCAGTGCGCTGGTGCCCTGCTCCTGCCTGGTGGCGGTCAACGACCACCCGCATGCCGCCATCGTCGACACCGCCAAGGCGCAGGGCTGCGATCTCATCATCATGGGCTCGCATGGACGCCACGGCATGACCGGCTTCCTGCTGGGCAGCGAAACCCAGCGCGTGCTGGCGCAGACCAAACTGCCGGTGCTGGTGCTGCGCTAGTGTGCAGTCCCGCCAATACGGCCGCCGGCATGCGCACGCCACCTAGGCGCCGGCGGGCACGCGCCCGCCGCGCCGGCGCCAGCCCGCCAGCGCCAGCACCAGGAAGAAACCCACGGTGTAGGCCAGCACGTCCCACCAGTCCGGCACGCTGCCGAGCAGGATGCGCAGCAGCGGCTGCTTGATCTGCCAACCGTAGAGCTTGGCCAGGTATTGGCCGAACTCGACCGCATAGCCCGTCAGCAGCGCCGCCACCGCCAGCGGCAGCACGCCCGCCCGGATGAAACTGCGGAACACGAGGTACACCCAGCCCACCGCCAGCACGTCGCCGACGAAGCCTCGCAGCCAGGGATAGGGTTTTCCCACGGTGGCGATCAGCGCCTCCACGGCGGTGAGCAGCAGCAGGGCCGCGAAGGCGCGGCCATCGAATCGTAGCGACATGGTCCAAGACGGAAATAGCGGTTTTTGAAACCGCGCGGCGCGCAAAAGCGTGGCGCGGCGACGGGGTCCGGGCGCATACTCTGGCAAGCCGCCGCCGGACAGGTTGCGCAACGCCGGCAGCGTACTCGAAAAACTCCTGGAGACAACGAGTATGAGCACATCCGGCACCAACGGACGCCGGCGCTTCCTGCGCCAGGCCTGTACCCTGGGCGCGGCCGGCACGACAGCCGGCCAGGCCCTGAACGCGCTGGCGGCCCCCGCCACCGTCACCCTGCCCTTCGCCAACGGCGAGCGCGAGCTGATCGCCTACCCGCAGAAGCGCCCCCTGATCCGCCAGACCGCCCGGCCGCCGCAGCTGGAAACGCCGTTCGAGGTCTACAACGAGGGCCTCATCACCCCCAACGATGCCTTCTTCGTGCGCTATCACCTGGGGAACATACCGACCCGGATCGACCCGGCCGCCTACCGGCTGCGCGTGGGCGGCCTGGTGGACGCGCCGCTGGAACTGACGCTGACCGACCTGAAAGAGAAGTTCGGCGCGCCGGTGGAGCTGGTGGCCGTAACCCAGTGTTCCGGCAACAGCCGCGGCTTCTTCGAGCCGCGCGTGGGCGGCGGACAGCTGGGCAACGGCGCCATGGGCAATGCGCGCTGGCTCGGCATCCCCCTGTCGCGCGTGCTGGAGAAGGCCGGCATCGGCAAGAGCGCGCGCCAGGTCAGCTTCGAAGGCATGGACCGGCCGGTGCTGCCGGGCACGCCCGAGTTCGTCAAGGCGCTGGATGCGGCCCACGCGATGGACGGCGAGGTCATGCTGGCCTACGCCATGAACGGCGCCGACCTGCCCCTGCTCAACGGCTATCCCGTGCGCCTGGTGGTGCCGGGCCACTACGGCACCTACTGGGTCAAGCACCTGGCCGACATCACCGTGCTGGACAAGGAGTTCGACGGCTACTGGATGCAGAAGGCCTACCGCATCCCGGACAACGACTGCGCCTGTACGCCGGTGGGCAAGGCGCCGGAGAAGACCCGCCCGATCGGCCGCTACAACGTGCGCAGCTTCATCACCAGCCTGGCCGACGGCGCGCGCCTGCCGCTGGGCCAGGCGCAGCGCGTGCGCGGCATCGCCTTCGACGGCGGACGCGGCATCCGCGAGGTGCAGTTCTCGGCCGATGGCGGCAAAACCTGGCGCGCCGCGCAACTGGGCCAGGACCTGGGGCGCTACTCCTTCCGCGAATGGCAGGCGGACTTCAGGCCGGAACGGGCCGGCGCCTACGAGCTGAAGGCCCGCGCCACCAACATGGCCGGCGAGACCCAGCCGCTGGAGGCGCTGTGGAACCCCGCCGGCTACATGCGCAACGTGGTCGAAACCCTGCGCGTCACCGCCGCCTGAGGAGCCCGTCATGAACCGTCATCTGCTTGCGCTGGCCGGCGCCGCCGCCCTGGCCATGCTGTCGCCGGCCCATGCGCTGGACATCCAGCTGCCCGCCGAAACCGCCACCCTGCATCCGGGCGCCAGCCCCGGCGCACAGAGCGCGGCCCAGTGCCTCATGTGCCATTCGGTGGACTACCTGTCCACCCAGCCGCCCATGCCGCTGGGCTTCTGGGAGGCCGAGGTCAAGAAGATGGTCGCCGTCTATGGCGCGCCCATCGCGCCGGATCAGGCGCAGCTGATCATCCAGTACCTGAACCAGGCCTACCCCCCGCCCCCGGCGGCGCCCGCCGCCGCGAAGTAGGCCGGACCGGGCAGGCCCGGGGCGGGCCCGGCCCGCCCGCCCCGCCATGCCATGCCGGCGTCCGGCTTTCGGCGTACCATTGGGCGACCCCGGCCCGCGGTACGGCTGGGGCGATTCTCGAGGCCCGCATGCTCCAACCCGTTTCGGCCAACACCGACCTGCCCGCCGAGCCCGCCGCCGCGCCGGCGCCCGCGCTGCGCGTCAGCACGCTGTCCCCGCTGTCCTTCCCGGCGTTCCGCATCATCTGGATCGCCAACCTGTTCGCCAACCTGGGCACCTGGGCGCAGTCCGTCGCCGCGGCCTGGATCATCACCACCGAACAGAGCAGCCCGCTGCTTGTCGCCATGATCCAGGTGGCCGCCGCCTTTCCGCTGGTGGCCCTGTCCATCCTGACCGGCGTGCTGGCCGACAACTACGACCGCCGCAAGGTCATGCTGGCCGGCATGGGGCTGGAACTGGCCGGGGGCCTGTTCATCACCATCCTGGCCTTCGCCGGCCTGCTGCATCCGATCACGCTGATCGCCTCGGTCTTCTGCATCGCCATCGGCAGCGCCGTCGTGACGCCGGCCTGGCAGGCGGCGGTGGGCGAGCAGGTGCCGCGCGCCCACGTGGGCAGCGCGGTGCTGCTGAACAGCGTCAACTACAACGTCGCGCGCGCGGTCGGTCCGGCCATCGGCGGCCTGCTGCTGGGCGCGCTGGGCGCGCCCTGGGTGTTCCTGCTGAACTGCTTCTGCTATGGCGGCCTGATCTGGGCGATCTGGCGCTGGAAGCGCGACCTGCCCGAGCGCCGCCTGCCTCCCGAGCGCCTGCTGCAGGGCGCGGTCACGGCGCTGCGCTACACCCAGCATTCCACCGTGACGCGCGTGGTCATGCTGCGCGCCTTCGCCTTCGGCCTGTCGGCCAGCGCCCTGTGGGCGCTGCTGCCCCTGCTGGCCCACGAACACGACGGCGGCAGCGCCATGCTGTACGGCTACATGTTGGGCGCGCTGGGCCTGGGCGCCATCCTGGGCAGCGTGCTGGTGCGCCGGGTGCAGGCGCGCTGGGGCGCCAGCCGCCTGATCAGCGCCGCCGCCGGCCTGCTGGCGGCCTGCCTGCTGGCGCTGGGCCTGACCGGCACGCTGTGGGTCGCCTTCCCTGCCCTGCTGCTGTCCGGCGGCTGCTGGATCGGCGTGCTGGCCACCTACAACACCACGGTGCAGATGCTGGTGCCGGACTGGGTCAAGGCGCGCTCGCTGGCGCTGTACCAGACCGCCATTTTCGGCGGGCTGGCGGCCGGCTCGTTCATGTGGGGCCATTTCGCCGGCACGCTGGGCGTGTCGGGCGCGCTGGCCGGCGCCGGCGTCATGCTGGGCCTGACCGTACTGCTGCTGTACCGCTCGCGCCTGCCCGAGCAGGTGGACGCGCAGTCGCTGACGCGCGCCGACAGCGCCGAGCCGGCCCTGCAAGCCGCCGGCTTCGACACCGAGCACGGCGCTGTGCTGGTGGCGGTGCAATACCAGATCCCGAACGACAAGCTGCGCGCGCTGATCGGCGCCGCCCATCCGCTGCGCCTGATGCGGCTGCGCAACGGCGCGCAGCAGTGGCAGCTGTTCCGCGACCTGGAGCGCGAAGGGGTGTGGCGCGAGGTCTTCCTGGTCGAAAGCTGGATGCAGTACCTGCGCATGCTGGATCGCATGACGCTGGCCGACAAGATGGTGCTGGACGGCGTGCGCGCGCTGCACGCCGGCGACGCGGCGCCGGAAGTGTCGCGCAACGTCAGCTACCTGGCGATGAACGGGTCGCAGGGATTCTCGCTGCGGCGGGATCCGGAATCGCTGTAGGGCGCGCGGTCCGGGCCTGTCCCGGGCGCAGGCTCAGAATGTGATGGTGGCCGTGACGGTATCGCTGTAGCTGCCCGGCCTGGGCGTGGCCTGCGGCGGCACCAGGCCGTAGACGGTGTAGCTCTGCGCCGCGCCCGTGCCCAGGCCGGCCATGGGCGAGCCGCCCGTCGCGTCGCCCCAGACGATGGCGTAGTTCGACCCCTGGTACAGCTGGTAGCCGACCGTGTCGGCGGCGGTCGAGTGCTTCATCTTGCGCGCCAGCACGTTGCCGCCCACCGTCCCGCCATTGAGCGCCAGCGAGTACGCGTTGTTGTTGGTGCATTGCACGCTGATCTGGCTGCTGCCAGGCACCGGGGCCGTCAACAGCCCCTGCGCCGGAAACACCAGGTTGGTGGCGGAAATGGTGCAGTTCTTCTGCACCAGCGCCTTGACCGTCAACGGGATCTGCAAGGTCAGGGAGGGCGAACTCAGCGGGCAGTTCAGGAGCAGCCCGATGAGCGGAAAGGTCTGCACGTCCACCTTGGCCTGCGTGGTCGTGGCGTAGCTTTCCATGTATTGCGTATCGGCATTGTTCACGATGGTCACGGTGTTCTGGCCGCCCGGCAGCTTGGCATAGACGGTCGCCGACACCGACCCCGCGCCGATGCCGGTCAGCAGCTGCGACGTAGGCGCCGAGGTGGTCGCGTTGCCCCAGATATTGGAATAGCCCGGATCCGTATACAGGTTGTAGTTCATGCGGTAGGAACCGTTGCCCATCGCGCGCGCCGCGATCGACGGGCTGGTATTTCCCGTTCCCAGGCTGATGCATACCCGCGTGAACAACGACAGGCCGGAGCAGTTCAGCTTGATCAGCCCGCCGCTGTTGAGCGTATCCGCCGGCAGCAGGGGATTGATCGTGCCAAAGTCGATGGTGGTCGAACTGCCGGTCAGGTCGCAACTCTGCGCCTGCGCCGCGCCGGACCAGGCCCAGCACCACGCAAGCACGATCAACACGATGGCGCGTCTCATTGCGCAGGTTCCTCCAAAGGATGGCAGACATAGGGGCCCAGCGTGGGCATCAGGCGT
>NZ_JBICCO010000058.1:0-42166 GCF_043119405.1 Achromobacter sp. 413638 | reverse complement strand
CCCCCCCCCCCCCCCCCGCCCCCCCCCCCGCGGTCTTGTTTTTCCTGCATAATCGGCTGGTTTCCAGGCATTGGAGCCAGCCGCATGTCCTCCAGCACCCCCACCCCCTTCACCACCCTGCCCGCCAATCGCGACGCCGTGCTGCGCGTCATGCCGATGCCGGCGGACGCCAATATCCACGGGGACGTGTTCGGCGGCTGGATCATGTCGCAAGTGGACATCGCCGGTTCGATCCCGGCGGCGCGCCGCGCCGCGGGCCGCGTGGCCACGGTGGCGGTCAACGCCTTCCAGTTCAAGGAGCCCGTGTTCGTGGGCGACCTGCTCAGCTTCTACGCCGCCATCGTCAAGACCGGCAACACCTCGATCACGGTGTCCGTCGAAGTCTATGCCGAGCGCCAGCGGCTGGACGCCGAAGTCGTCAAGGTCACCGAGGCCGTCCTGACCTACGTCGCCACCGACGAAGCCCGCCGCAGCCGCCCCCTACCCAAACTTTGAGCCGTAACGCATGACGCCATCCGCCGCCGCGCACAAGCTGCCCGCGACGCCCCGCCGCCTCGACCCGGAAGACGCCCAGCACGCCCTGGCCGAAGTGCAGGAACGCCTGCGTCGCCAGCAACTGGTCGCCGACCTGGTGCATCGCCAGGAAGAAGGCGACGCCAAGGCCAACCTGGTCGAGGACCTGGTTCACCGGCAGCACGAAGCCGAGCTCAAGACGCTGCTGGACGGCCTGCATCCGGCCGACATCGCCTTCATCCTCGAATCGCTGCCCAAGGACGAACGGCAGACGATCTGGAAGCTGGTCAGCCCCGAACACGACGCCGACGTGCTGCTCGAGGTCGAGGACTGGGTCCGCGAATCGCTGATCGAGGCGATGGACCGCCAGGACCTGGTGGCGGCGACCGGCAACATGGACGCCGACGAGCTGGCCGACCTGGCGCCGGACCTGCCGCCCGACGTGGTGGCGGAAGTCCAGAAGGGCCTGACCGAGGAAGAACGGGCGCAGCTGCTGGAAGCCATGGGCTATCCGGAGGACAGCGTGGGCGCCATCATGGACTTCGAGATGGTCCGGGTGCGCGAGGACGTGACGCTGGAGGTCGTGCTGCGCTACCTGCGCCGCCTGCACGAACTGCCCGACCATACCGACCAGATCTTCGTGGTCGATCGCCAGGACAAGCTGCAGGGCATCCTGCCGCTGTCGCGCCTGCTGGTCAGCGAACCGGAAACCGAGGTGCGGGCGGTCATGAATTCCGACTTCCTGACGCTCAATCCGCTGGATTCGGACGCCGACGCGGCCGGCGCCTTCGAACGCTATGACCTGGTTTCGGCTCCCGTGATGGACGACCAGGGCCGTCTGATCGGCCGCGTCACCATCGCCGACGTGGTGGATGTGATGCGCGAAGACTCGCAGGAGCAGGCGCTGTCGCGCGCCGGTCTGCAGGAAGAGGACATCTTCGCCCCCGTGTCCACCGCGTTGCGCAACCGCGCGCCCTGGCTGCTGTTCAATCTCTGTACCGCCGCCACGGCTTCGTTCGTGGCGTCGCAGTTCGAGGGCACGGTCAGCCAGATCGTGATCCTGGCCTTCCTGATGTCCATCGTCGCCGGCATCGGCGGCAACTCGGGCAACCAGACCATGACCCTGATCATCCGGGCGCTGGCGATGGGCCGGATCACCGGACGCAACCTCTGGCAGCTGGTCAAGCGCGAGCTGTTCGTCACGCTGATGGTAGGACTGTGCGGCAGTCTGGTGGCGGCGCTGTTCGCCTGGGCGATTTCGCATTCCTTCGCCATCGCCTTCGTGATGATGGCCGCAATGATCTGCAACATGCTGGTCGGCGCCTCGGTCGGCGTGCTGGTGCCCATGGTGCGCGCGCGTTTCGGCAAGGATCCCGCCATGGGCTCGTCAGTGCTGCTGACCTTCGCCACCGACTCGCTGGGCTTCTTTATTTTCCTGGGGCTGGCCACGCTTTTCCTGCTGTAGCGCCAGCCCAACAGACTTGGCTGAAAACAGCTGCACTGCACACTTATTGACCAATCTTGACAGAAAACCGACAGGGAAAACCCTAGATCATCAAGTACAGTAATAGGCTTGTCATTTTCTTCGCCTATCCCTGCAATGATCGCCAGACTCCGGATTGCCTTGCTTGGCTTGGCGCTCTCGGTTTTCACCGTCAGCGCCCAGGCTTGTGACAACCTGCCCTCCTGGGCGCAATCGGCCTGTGCCCGGCTAGACCAGATCTGGTCCGAAGGCAACAACGACCTCTATATCAGCGGCTATTCCTGGCACAACCGCTCCATGTACAGCGCGGAGAAGATCCGCAGCTTCAACGAGCGCGCCTGGGGCGGTGGCTACGGCCGCAGCATCTACGACGAGGACGGAGACTGGCAGGGCCTGTATGGCATGGCCTTCCTGGACTCACACAGCAAGGTCCAGCCGATCGCCGGCTACGGCTTCCTGAAGATCGGCCGGGTCAGCGAGAATTTCCGCCTGGGCGCCGGCTACACCGTGTTCCTGACCTCGCGCCAGGACATC
Source organism: Achromobacter sp. 413638 (assembly GCF_043119405.1). Taxonomy (NCBI): domain Bacteria; kingdom Pseudomonadati; phylum Pseudomonadota; class Betaproteobacteria; order Burkholderiales; family Alcaligenaceae; genus Achromobacter; species Achromobacter sp. 413638. The sequence continues at coordinate 39,636 of NZ_JBICCO010000058.1, read as the reverse complement.
ATGCATTACATCCCCTTCCCCGGCGTGTTGCCGCTGGTCTCGGCCGGCTACAAGGACGCCATGCTCTACGCCACCTACATTCCCGGCGGCAAGGGCAACGGCAACGTGCTGTTCATGTTCGGCCGCTGGTCCTTCTGACGGCCAGAGACAGGGGGTTTCAGCAGGGCTGGCCCAGGCGTCTCACCAGCTCGCCCAGGCGCATATCGTCGATGCCGTGCGCGCGCAATGCGCGCTCGGTTTCGATCACATAGTCCAGGCACGGGCCGGAATGGCCCACCGCGTTGCGCACCGACGCCAGCAGGCGGTCGTCGCTGACGTCGGCCGCGTATTCCTGGCAGGCGCGGTTGAGCAGGAACACCAGCCCGCGCACGGGCGCTTCCTTGGTATGGCAGGTCAGCCAGCGCGGGCAATAGGCGCCCGTCACCATCTCGCGGCGCCAGAGCATCTCGAAGACCGTCCGCACGTCGCTGGCGGCGATCTGGAAGGCCACCCCACGGCAACAGCCGCCTCGATCCAGACCGAACACCAGGCCGGGATTGTCCGGCGAGCCGCGATGATCGTGCGACCACAGGCAAAGGGACCGGTGATAGCCGCGCACCGTCGCCAGCCGCCGCTCGCGCCAGGCAAAGCCGGGATGCCAGATCAGGGAACCGTAGGCAAAGACCCAGAGATCCTCGCTGCCGTTCCAATCGGTCAGGAGATCGTCCACCGACGCCGCGCGCCGGGCCGGGGATTGCTGCGACTGAGCCAGACCGGCGCAATCGCCGGCGGCGGGTACTGCCAAAGCCATGAGGACCCTTTGATATCCCGATTCATTCCCATCCGGGGAATGGGCGATATCCTACGCCGGGCCGTGCGCAAAAGCATTGCGAGATAAGGCTTAAGCAACGCACCGAAAGAAATTTGTGTTTCGCGGACGGGGTCCTGAGAGAAAAAAAATTGCGCGAACGGATTTCAGCCCCTTTCCGGGCGCGAAACCGGCCGTCAGACCGCGTCCAGCGGCAGCTCGGTCGTGCTCTTGATGACTTCCATCGAGAAGCTGGCGCTCACGTCCAGCAGGTCCACCGCGTCGATGAGGCGGCGATAGAAGCGGTCGTAGGCAGCCATGTCCTCGACCACGACCTTGAGCAGGTAATCGATATCGCCCGCCATGCGGTGGAACTCGACCACATTGGGCAGCGCCATCACCGCGTTGATCAGGCTCTGCGTCCACTTGGCGTTGTGCTGGCTGGTCTTGATGGACACGAACACGGTCAGGTTCAGGCCCAGCGCCTTCGGGTCCAGCAGGATCGTGTTGCGCGCGATGACGCCATCGTCCTTGAGCTTCTGGATGCGCCGCCAGCACGGCGTGACGGACAGGTTCACCTGCTCGGCGATCTCGGCCACGGAACAGGTCGCGTCCTTTTGCAGCAGCGCGAGAATCTTGATGTCTGTCTGGTCCATGCCCTTTCCTCGACTTTCCAACGCACCGGCGGACCGGGTCATGACGCGTAGCGCTCCGCCGTCAGGCCTTCCATGTCCACCTCCGGCGGCCGGCCGGCCACGATGTCGGCCACAATCTTGCCCGTTCCGCATGCCTGCGTCCAGCCATTGGAGCCGTGGCCGCAGTCCAGGAACAGGTTGTCGTAGCGCGTCCGGCCCAGGATGGCCGGGCCGTCCGGTGTCATCGGCCGCAACCCGGCCCAGGGCTGGGCCCGGTCCAGCGCGATGCCCTGTGGAAACCACTCGCGCACCACGGACGTCAGGAACGCCACCCGCCCCGCGTCCACCTCCAAGCCATAACCCTTCAATTCGGCCATGCCCGCGGCCCGGATCCGCGAGCCCAGCCGCGAGATCATCACCTTGTTGTGCTCATCCATGATGGCGGCCTGCGGCGCGCGACCCGCATCGGTCACGTCGGCGGTAATGGAATAGCCCTTGAGCGGATAGATGGGCAGCGTCATCCCCAGCGGTCGCAGCAGGAAGGGGCTTTGACCGCCCAGCGCCACCACATAGGCATCGGCCGTCAGCGTGCCCTGATCCGTCTCGACGCCGGCAATGCGCCCGCCCTGCCCGGCCAGGCGCCGGATCTGGACCCCATAGCGGAAGTCCACGCCCTGACCTTGCAGGTAGGCGCTCATCCCGGTGGCGAACTTGTAGCTGTCGCCGGAGCCGTCCGCCGGCAGGAACAGCGCGCCCGCGATGGACGCGCGCGTGTGCGCCAGCGCCGGCTCGACGCTGGCCGCGTCGGCCCCCTCGAGGAAACGCCACGGCACTTCGAATTCATCCAGCGCGCGGGTGATGCCGGGAACCGCCTTCAGGCCGGCCTCGTCGCGGAACAGTTGCAGCGTGCCATCCTGATGGAAATCGAAATCGATGGGCAGTCCCGCGCCGGCGATCTCTTTCAGGCAGGCAAAGCTGTAATGCGCCACCCGCTGCATGCGCAGCTTGTTGACGCGAAATCGCTCGGCATTGCACTGCCCCATCCAGCGCGCCAGCCAGGCCAGCTTGCGCGGCTCGGGCGACAGCGAGAAACGGATGGCGGAATTGCGCTGCAGGGACATCTTCAGCACCTTGCCGATCATGCCCGGTGCGGCCCAGGGCCCGGCGAAGCTGGGGCACAGCCCGCCCGCGTTGCCGAAGCTGGTCTCGCGCGCGGCGGCCGGCTGGCGGTCCGCCACGACGACCTCATGCCCGTCCCGCCACAGATAGTAGGCCGCCGCCACACCCGCGACGCCAGCGCCCAACACCAGCACTTTCATGAATGTCCTTTCCTTGTCCTCAATGTCGCACCATCATCCTCGGCACGGTGTCCGCCCCGATCCTGCCAAGAAAACGGCAATGCTGGCGCCACCGGGCACTGCGCCCCCCCGGCACGGCCGCCCCCAATCGGGGCCGCGCGGATCCGGCTCCGCCGGTCCGCCACCGGCGCCCCCTGGGGGGAAGCGCGCAGCGCTTCGGGGGGGACCTAGACCTAATACACTCCGGGATAGCCACCGCCGTCGAGCAGGATGTTCTGCGCGGTCAGATAGCCGGCCTGGGCGGAACAAACATAGGCGCACAAAGCGCCCAGCTCTTCGGGCTCGCCATAGCGGCCCGCCGGATTGGAACGCCCGCGCTCGTCCCAGACCTGCTCGAAGCTCTTGCCCGGGAACTGGTCCATCATGCCCCGGATGTGGCGGGCCTGCGCGTCGGTGGCGAAAACGCCCGGCAGCAGGTTGTTGATGGTGACGTTGTGCCGCACGGTCTGGCGCGCGACGCCGCCGACGAAACCGATCAAGCCGGAGCGCGCGCCATTGGACAGACCCAGCTCGGCGTGCGGCGCCTTGACGCTGCGCGACACGATGTTGACGATGCGCCCGAAGCGGCGCTCGACCATGCCGTCGACCACGCGCCGGATCATGTCGATGGGACCGAGCATCATGGCGTCCAGGGCGGCGACCCAGTCCTCGTGCGACCAGTCGCGGAAGTCTCCGGGCAGCGGCCCATCGGCGTTGTTGATCAGGATGTCCGGATGCGGGCAGGCGGCGATGGCCGCGTCGCGTCCGGCCGGCTGCGTCAGGTCGGCCGAGACCCAGCCCACGCCAATGCCGGTTTCGCGCGCGATCTCGGCGGCGGCCTGTTCCAGCCGCTCGGGATTGCGCGCCGCGATCGTCACGGACACGCCCTCGCGCGCCAGTTGCTGCGCGCAGGCGCGCCCCATGCCACGGCTGCCGCCGAACACCAGCGCCGTCCTGCCCTTGATTCCCAGATCCATGCTTTCCCCTTGCCGGTCCATGCCGCATCGCCTGTCTGGCGGGCTTGCTGCATGGCCGGCTGTCTGCGGCCGAAGCCAATCAGTATAGGAGCGCGCCCCCGCGGACGGCGTGGAATTTTTTTCTAATCTTCGCCGCCTCATCCGCCGATTTGGCAAAGGCATTCCAGCCCGAATCCCTAAGATGAAGGTCTGTCCACACCGCGACCGATCCCATGTCCGACGTCCAAACTGCCTGCCCCGATCTGCGCACGCTGTGCGAGTCGGTTCAAACCGCGCAGATGAACGCGGCCCGCGCGCTGCTGCGCGACCTGGCCTCCAGCGTCGCCAGCGCCAATGGCATCCTGCAGGGCCTGCCCGACGCGCTGCGCGCCGGCCGTGCCGAATCCTACATGCGGCACATCGCCTACGCGGATCCGCACGGCGCCTTCACCATCGCCTACCTGGTCTGGCGCCAGGGGCAGTTCAGCCCCGTGCATGGCCACAAGACCTGGTGCACCTACCAGGTTTTGCAGGGCGAGCTGTCCGAAACCCACTACCGCTGGGACGCGGATGCATCCGCCGCCATTGCTTGCGGCGGAGCCACGCGCCGGCCGGGCGACATCGTCACGGCCACGCAGGGCCTGCACCAGATCCACAGGCTGGGCAACGCCAGTCCCGAAGTCGCCATCTCGCTGCACATCTACGGCGTCGATCAGGCCGATATCTGCAGCGGCGTGAATCATCTGATCGACAAGGTGCTGGACGCGTCGCCCAGGCGCTGATTCCGCCGAACGCCTTCCTGGCACGCAGGCGGTCTTGCCGCCTGGCCCATGCCCGCAAGGCGCCACGCCCGGGCAGGACGTTTCCGCCCAGCCCGATGTCCGCGCATCACCCCATCCACTGACTGACCGGCGCCGCCGCATCCTGCAGCGGCTGTGCCAGCACGTCGATCAAGGCCGGGCCATCATGCGCCAGCGCGGCCTTGATCGCCGCGTCCAGCTTGGCCGGATCTTCCACCCGCCATGCCTTCACGCCATAGGCTTCGGCAATGCGGGCGTGGTCGGTGCGATCGAAATCCACGCTGTAGTAGCGCTTGTCGTAGCCGGCCTTCTGGCTGGCCTTGATCCAGCCATAGACCGAATTCGAGAACACCACCATCAGCAGCGGCGCCTTGTGTCGCACGATGGTTTCCAGTTCACCGACCGTGAAGCCAAAGCTGCCGTCGCCCATGACCGCGACGCACTTGGACTGCGGCCGCCCCACCCACGCGCCCATGGCGGCCGACATGGAAAAGCCCAGCGCCCCGTGCGCGCGGTTGGTGATGAAGTGACGGCCGGGACGCGACACGTCGTAGTACGCCGAGAAATACGGGCACGGCGTGCCAGGATCGGCGCAGACCACCGCGTCGTCCGGCAGCAGGCGGTTCAGCGACTGCACCACGCGCTCGGGACGGATCGGCGTATCCAGGCTGGCGGCCAGCGTCTCCAGCTGTTCGCGCCGCGCCTGCTTCGCCCGGCCGGCCAGCACCGAGCCGTCGACCGCGTCGGCGGGTCGATGCGCCAGGCGTTCACGCACCTCGACGGCCAGGGCCTCCAGCGCCAGCCGGGCATCACCCACCATGCCGACTTCGGTGCGGTAGTTGGCGCCGATCACCGAGGGATCCACGTCGATGTGCAGGATCGGCACGTCACGACTCGGAAAGCGCCAGTGCTCGGTGGACGTGGAGCCCGCGCGGCAACCCACGAACAGCACGGCGTCGGCGGCGGCCACCACATCGCGCGTGGCCATGACGCCGCCGTTGGAACCGACCACGCCGGCGTTGAGCGGATGCGTGTCGGCCAGGCTGCCCTGCCCGCTGACCGTCAGGCAGACGGCCGCCTTCAGCATCTCCGCCAGATCCTGCAAGGCGGCGCTGGCGCCGGCTATGACCACGCCGCCGCCGCAGATGATGACGGGCGAACGCGCGCCGGCCAGCCGCTGCGCGGCCCGCGCCACGTCGGCGGGGTCCGGCGCGCAACGCATGGCCGGATAGCTGCCGTGCTCGGGCTGCGCCCAGATGTCGGCCGCATCCACCTGCTGCTTCATCACGTCATAGGGAAAGCAAAGGTGGGCCGCGCCCGGCTTGCCGGTGGTCATGTGGCGGAAGGCCGCGCGCACCATGCCCGGGATCTGGTCGGCGCGGTCGATCGTGCGGTTCCATTTGGTCAACGGACGGTACAGCGCCTCCTGGTCCAGCTCGGTCAGCGGATACTTGCCGCGCGAGCCGACCGCCACGTCCGACGTGATGCCCAGCACGGGCACCGACGACTCGTTGGCCTCCACCAGGCCGGGCAGCAGATAGGTCGCGCCGCCGCCGCTGGGGCCTTCGCATACGCCCACCTTGCCGGTCACCCGGGCGTAGGCGTCGGCCATGTAGCCGGCGCTGCGTTCGTCGCGCGTGAGGATGTGGCGCATGCCGTGGTCGAGCCGGTACAAGGCGTCATAGAACGGCAGGCTGGTATCGCCGCACAGGCCAAAAATATGCTGGACGCCGTTGTGCTGCAGCATGCGCACCATCGCTTCCGCGCCGGTCAGGGTATTCATGTCGTCTCCGTGCTTGCTTGACGCTGGGGGGCGGCCCGCCGGGCCGCCGGCGCGTCAGTTTTCGAGGTTGATGTTGCTGGTCTTGATGAAGGCGTTCCAACGTTCGTACTCGGCCTTCACATAGGCATCCAGCGCAGGGCCGTCGGAGGCCACGATCTCGAAGCCCGCCTCGCCCAATTTCCTGCGGACGTCCGGGTCGGCCAGCACGGCCTTGAAATCGCGGGTCAGCTTCTTGATCGTGGCATCGGGCGTGCCCTTGGGCGCGAACATGCCGCTCCATGAGTAGGCGACAAATCCGGGAAAACCGGACTCCGCCACGGTAGGGACGCTGGGCAGGTCGGCCAGCCTTTTTTCGCCGGCGACCGCCAGCGGCTTGATCTTGCCCGCCTGAATCTGGCCACGCAGCGCGGCGAAGCTGAGCCAGGTCATGTTGGCCTGACCGCCCACCACGGCCTGGATCGCTGGTCCGCCGCCGCCATAAGGCACGTGCAACAGTTCCACCTTGGACAGGCGCTTGAGCTCTTCGGGGGCCAGGTGATTGAGCGACCCCACGCCGGTCGACGCGTAGTTGTAGCGATTGGCCGGCTGCCTGGCTGCGGCGGCCAGGAAGTCCTTCAGGTTGTCGCCGGGCACGGACGGATTGGCGCCCAGCACCAGCGGGAAGCGCACGGTCTGTGTGATGGCGACGAAGTCCTTGAAGGTGTCATAGGGCAGCTTGGGTTTCACGGCGGGATTGATGCCGTGATTGTCGAAGCTCACCAGCAGCGTGTTGCCATCGGGTTCGGCCCGGGCCACGAAGGCCGTGGCGATCTGACTGGCGGCGCCCGGTCGATTTTCGACCACGACCGCACGCCCGCCCAGTTCCTGCGACAGGCGCGGCTGCAGGATGCGCGCCAGGATATCGGTGCTGCCGCCCGGCGGATACGGCACCACCAGGATCAACGGCCGCTCTTCGGCCGCCGCGTCGGCCGCCATCCCCAGGCCGCCTATCGCCGCCACCGCGCAGGCCATGGCCAGCGCGCGTCTGTACAACGTATGGATCATCGGTGTTCCCCTGTTGTGGTGTCGGCCTGCGCTGCCTGCGCGGGGTCGGCCTGGTCCCGCATGTAGATGTTGGAAAAACCCGTGCGTATCACGTCGGTGATCTGGTCCAGGCGGCGGCCGATGTGCGCCCCCATCATCGCGGGCAAGGCCTCGATGTCGCGGCGTTCCAGCGCCTGCACGATGCGCATGTGCTCGGCCTGCGTGTGCGCGCGGCGCCCTTGCTGCATGTCGATCCAGCGTACGAAATGGATGCGGGCATTCACGCTTTCCAGCGCGCGCACGAATTCCTCGTTGCGCGAGTAACGCGCCAGCATCAGGTGGAAGGCCTCGTCCAGCTCCAGCAGGCGCGTGGCCTCGCTGTCTTCCGGCACGTCGCGCGAACGCTCGACGAAGGCCCGCAGTTCGGCCAGCTCCGCATCGCTGGCGCGTTCGCAGGCCGCGCGCACGATGCCGGACTCCAGCACGGCGCGGTACTCATACAGCGAATGGATCTGCTTGGCGTCCAGCAGCCGGGCGATGAAGCCCCGGTTGACCGCCCGGGTCAGGAAGCCTTCCACCATCAACTGGTTGAGCACCTCGCGCAAGGGCGTGCGGCTGACGTTCAGGCGCCGGGCCAGTTCAACCTCGTTGATGCGCTCGCCGGGCTTGAAGTCGAAACGCACCGCCATCGCCTTGACGGTGTTGTAAAGCTCTGCCTGGCCTTCGGAGGTGCGGGACGCGAGGCGGGTCTGCGTCATGGTCGGGTCTCCGGCGCCGCGCGCCTTGGGATCAAAGTGCATACTAAAGTGCATACACTTTGACCGACAACCCGGGTTTGCCCGGACGGTAGCGCACAGGAATGCGGCCGGATCACCCGGCGTGCGGTGGCCAGAACGATCCGACGGCCGAAGGCTGGCCGATCAGAGAGAAAACATGCGGGAAGGAAATGCAGTTGGACGCCAACGGCGCCCGGGGATCAGAGCCCGGTATCCAACGCGTAATGCGCGCCGTCCCGGTTCTCCAGGGTCAAGGCCGACAGAGTCGGCTGCGCGGCTTGCGGGTCCTCGCTGACATGGATCCGCAGATTGGCCAGCGGCACGTCCCAGCCGCCGTCCTTGCCAGCTTGCGCGGTCACGCCGGCGACCAGCGCCAGGCGTTGCGCGGCGGCATGGGCGTCGGCCGCGCGGGCATCGATGCGCAGCAGGCTGCGCGCGCCATTGGGGTGGGACATCAACGCCGGCGACCAGACGCATTCGGGCGTCAGGTGACGACAGAAATACATGCGGATGCCGGGCAAGGGCTGCTCGGCGAAGCGCACGGTATGGAAGCGCGCGGTGACTTCACGTCCGTCCAACAGAGCGGGACGGCTGAGTTCCTGCACCGGATTGACGGCAAAGCCGGCGGCGCGCAGCCGCTCGTAGGTGGCTTCGGCGTCGTGTGTGCGGAAGACCAGGGCTTCCAGCCCAAACGGCGAACCGGCGATTTCCTTGCGCGCCGGCGGCGCGCCGGGCGGCCAGCCCAGCAACTCGATGTACGTGCCCTCGAGCACGATCAGGCGGTTGCACGACCCCAGGTTGTGCACCGCCTTGTCGCTCAGGTGAAAGCCCTGGCGCTCGAAATGCGGCGCCAGCGCATCCAGCCGGTCGCGCACCATGACCACGGCGTGGTCGAATTCGGTGCGGCCGACTGCATGCAGCATGGTCTCAGGCTCCGCTCAGACCAGCTTGCCGTGGCACTGCTTGTACTTCTTGCCGCTGCCGCAGGGGCAGGGATCGTTGCGGCCGACCTTCGGCAGCACGTTGCGCACCGGCTGGGCGCCGCTGTCGTCGGCGGAACTGGCCAGCGCCTCGTCGTAGTCGGAGTGGTGGTACTGCACGTTCTGCACGTGCGGCTGCGCCGCTTCGGCCTCGGCCTGCTCAACCTGCTCCTGCGACTGCACCCGCACCGTCATCAGCACCCGCACCACATCGTCGCGGATGCGGTCCAGCATGCCGGAGAACAGCTCGAAGGCTTCGCGCTTGTATTCCTGCTTGGGGTTCTTCTGTGCGTAGCCGCGCAGATGGATGCCCTGGCGCAGGTAATCCAGCGAGGACAGGTGCTCGCGCCAGTGCGTGTCGATGGCCTGCAGCATGATCGAGCGCTCGAACTGCGACCACGATTCCGTGCCCACCTGCTCGACCTTAGCCGTGTAGTTCTGGCGCGCGGCGGCGACCACGCGTTCGCGCAGGTCCTCGTCGGTGATGTTCGGCTCTTTCTCGAGCATCTCGGTCAGCGGCAGCTGGATCTGCCAGTCGGCTTCCAGCGCCTTCTGCAGGGCCGGCACGTCCCACTGCTCTTCCACCGATTCCGGCGGCACGAAGGTGTTGAACATCTCCGTGACGGCGGCGTCGCGCAGGTTCTCGACCATCGCGCCCACGCTGGCGGCTTCGAGCACTTCGTTGCGCTGCGAGTACAGCACCTTGCGCTGGTCGTTGGCGACGTCGTCGTACTCGAGCAGCTGCTTGCGGATGTCGAAGTTGCGGCCTTCGACCTTGCGCTGCGCGGTCTCGATGGAACGCGTCACCATGCCGGCCTCGATGGGCTCGCCCTCGGGCAGCTTCAGGCGTTCCATGATGGCGCGCACGCGATCGCCGGCGAAGATGCGCATCAGCGGATCTTCCAGCGACAGGTAGAAACGCGAAGAACCCGGGTCGCCCTGGCGACCGGCGCGGCCGCGCAGCTGGTTGTCGATGCGGCGCGACTCATGGCGCTCGGTGCCGATGATGCGCAGGCCGCCGGCAGCCTTGACCTGCTCGTTCAGCGGCTTCCACTCGGAACGCACCTTCTCGATGCGCAGCGTCTTCTCGGTTTCCGTCAGCGACTCGTCGGCGCGGATCAGGTCGATCTGCTTGTCCGCGCTGCCGCCCAGCACGATGTCGGTGCCGCGGCCCGCCATGTTGGTGGCGATGGTGATGTGGCCCGGCTTGCCGGCCTCGGCGACGATCTCGGCTTCGCGCGCGTGCTGCTTGGCGTTGAGCACTTCGTGCTTGAGCTTGGCCTTCTGCAGCAGGCCGGCCAGCAGCTCGGAATTCTCGATGCTGGTCGTACCCACCAGCACGGGCTGGCCGCGCTCGTGGCAGTCGCGGATGTCGTTGAGGATGGCGTTGTACTTTTCCTCGTTGGTCTTGAAGACCTGATCGTTCTGGTCCTTGCGGACCATGGGCTTGTTGGTCGGGATGATGACCGTTTCGAGCCCGTAGATTTCCTGGAATTCGTACGCTTCCGTGTCGGCCGTGCCGGTCATGCCGGACAGCTTCTCGTACATGCGGAAGTAGTTCTGGAAGGTGATCGAGGCCAGCGTCTGGTTCTCGTGCTGGATCTTCACGCCTTCCTTGGCTTCGACGGCCTGGTGCAGGCCGTCCGACCAGCGGCGGCCGACCATCAGGCGGCCGGTGAATTCGTCGACGATGACCACTTCGCCGTCCTGGACCACGTACTGCTGGTCGCGGAAGAACAGCGTGTTGGCGCGCAGCGCCACCATCAGGTGATGCATCAGCGCGATATGGCGCGGATCGTACAGCGACTCGCCCTCGGGCAGGATGCCCAGGCGCGCCAGGATGCCCTCGGCATTGACGTGGCCGGCTTCCGACAGGTAGACCTGCTGGCTCTTTTCATCGACCCAGTAGTCGCCTTCGGGTTCCGGCTCCTGCGGCTTGGGCTCGGTGGCCATGCGCTTGAGCAGCGGCGGCACCGCGTTCATGCGGATGTAGAGCTCGGTGTGGTCTTCGGCCTGGCCGGAGATGATCAGCGGCGTGCGCGCCTCGTCGATCAGGATGGAGTCCACTTCGTCGACGATCGCGTAGGCCAGCGCGCGCTGGCGGCGGTCCTCGACGCGGTACTCCATGTTGTCGCGCAGATAGTCGAAGCCGAATTCGTTATTGGTGCCGTAGGTGATATCGGCGGCGTAGGCGGCCTTCTTTTCCTCGTTCGGCTGCTGCGGCACGACCACGCCCGTGGACATGCCCAGGAAGCGGTACAGGCGTCCCATCCAGTCAGCGTCGCGGCGGGCCAGGTAGTCGTTGACCGTGACCACGTGCACGCCCTTGCCGGCGATCGCGTTCAGGTAGACCGGCAGCGTGGCCATCAGCGTCTTGCCTTCGCCCGTGCGCATTTCGGCGATCTTGCCGCTGTGCAGGACGATGCCGCCCAGCATCTGCACGTCGAAATGACGCATGCCGAACACCCGCTTGCCGGCTTCGCGCACCACGGCGAAGGCTTCGGGCAGCAGGTCGTCCAGCGACGTGCCCTGGGCATGGCGGGAACGGAATTCGTCGGTCTTGGCCGCCAGTTCCGCGTCGGAAAGCGCGGCGATCTTGGACTCCAGTCCATTGATCTGGGTTACCAGCTTGCGATACTGCTTAAGCAGCCGATCGTTGCGGCTACCTATGAGTTTTTTGAGCAGAGAAACCATGCGTGTGTCGGCCGCACAGGCCACGCCGCGGCCATGCAGGCCTGGGCAGCGTCACCCGTGACTTTATGTTATTGGTTGAGCGGGGGTCCGCCGGGAAACGAACCAGTTTAACGCACCTGCGGCGTAATAGCCTGGAACTATGATCAGGCCATCACGCTTGCAGCCAGCGGCGGGATCAGCGCGTGGCGCTGTCCGTGCCGGCCGCGCGGGCCATGGCCGGCGGAGCGTTCTGCTGCGGCCCCAGGAACAGGCGCGGATCCAGCGGCTGGCCGGCCAGCCGCACCTCGAAGTGCAGGTGCGGACCGGTGGAACGTCCGGTGCTGCCGACGCGGGCGATCTGCTGGCCGCGATCGACCAGCTGCCCCTGCTTGACCAGCAGCGACGAGGCGTGCGCGTAGCGGGTGATCAGGCCGTCGCCATGGTCGATCTCGACCATGTTGCCGTAGCCCGGATGGAACTTGGACTCCAGCACCACGCCACCCGACGCGGCAAGAATGGGCGTGCCCGGCGGCGCGGAGAAGTCCAGCCCTTCGTGCAGCGCCGAGCGGCCCGTGACCGGGTTGCGGCGCCAACCGTAGGACGAACTCAAATAAGGATAGTCGGTGATGGGCATGGCGGTCGGCATGCGCGCCTGGTCCGCCGAACGCTGCGTCAACGCGGCGTCCAGCAGCTTCAGGTTGTCGGACTGCTGCGCCAGCCTGACCTGGATGTCGTCCAGCTGCCGGCCCAGTTCCTCGGCCGAGGCGGCCGTGGGCGGCGTCTGGTCGGTGAACAGCTCGTCCATGACGCCCGAGGCTTCGGGCTGGGTCGACACGCTCGGCTGCGCCGAGGCAAGCTGCTTGGCCAGCTCGGGATCGGTATAGGCCACGCCCGCCACCTTGGCCACGCGCTGGCCCAATCCGTCGATGCTGACCAGCTTGGCCTGGAGCGTGCCGATCTTCGCCGCCAGCAGATTCATGTTGCCGCGCAGGAAATCGGCATCGCGCCCGGTGTCCTCGGCCAGCGGCCAGCCCACGGCGCGCACGGCCGGCATGTCGGAAGTGAAGTATCGTTGGATGGCGGCGCCGAAAATGGCCGCCGTGACCAGCGCGCCCCCAAGAAACAAGGCCAGGTGCGCCCCGCCGAGGGTGAAATGCCCGTCCCGCCCGTCGCGGGCGTGCATAATCACGATTTTCAAGGTTGTGCTTCCTAATTCTAGAGACGGCATGAATAGACCCACTTCATTCCGCCAACGTTCCAATTCCAGCCGGCGAGGGGAAAATACCGCCCTGGGATGGCTGGGTCATGACATGCGGGGCGCCGGCGTCCTGGCGACTGCCCGCAAGCACTTGCAAATTCAGTACGCGGTGGCGGCGCTGTTGCCGGCCCCGCTGGGCTCCGTCTGCCAGGTAGGCAAGCTGGAAAACCAGCGCCTGCTGCTGGTTGTGCCCGGTCCCGCCCATGCCGCGAAGCTGCGTCAATTGGCTCCGCGCATCGCGCAAAGCCTGGCGGACCAAGGCTGGAACCTTAACGAAATTGCCGTGAAGGTACAAGCCGGCCTGCCCAAGCCCGGCGCCCGTCAACCGAAGCCGCCGAAAGAAGCGCAACCCCTGGGCGATACCGCCCTGGGCGCGTTCGAGACCTTGCACCACAATTTGCGGCCCGGCCCGCTGGCCGATGCCGTGGCGAAGCTGCTGAAGCACCACAAAGAGTAGCCGAAACCCGCGGGCTTTGCCCGCCCCGTCCCCGCACCATGGAACCCGGCGGTCCTGATAATCGGGGACAGCCTTCTCGCGTTGATGCCGGGCAAACGATGCAGGGACCCGTCGCGCCAGCGCCGCGCAAGTCTGCGCGTCACTCGCCCAGGCGCGCGGCGCCTTTCATAAGTGCGTCCAGCCACGGAAAGGTTCCCGGTTGGGATGCACGCAATGCAGCGGCTGGCCAGACCTCAGGGAATGATCAGCGCCGGCCAGGCCATGCGAGTAGGGGCGGCTCGAATGCGGACGGCCTAAATGACAAGGCCGTCCCTGGGACGGCCCGCATCGGATTGGTCCGAGAAAACCAGCCTCAGGCCAGCTTCCACTCGTGACGGAAGGCCTGCGGCGCCTCCGCCTGGGATTCGTAGGTGATCAATTCCCACGCGTCCTGCTGCGCCAGCAACGCGCGCGCCAGCTGGTTGTTCAGTCCGTGTCCGGACTTGCAAGCCACGTAGCGGGCCACCAGCGGCTTGCCCAGCAGATACAGGTCGCCGATGGCGTCCAGGATCTTGTGCTTCACGAATTCGTCGTCGTAACGCAGCCCGTCGCTGTTGAGCACGCGGTACTCGTCCATGACGATGGCATTGTCCAGGCTGCCGCCGCGGGCCAGGCCCATCGAGCGCAGCGCCTCGACTTCGTTGACGAAGCCGAAGGTGCGTGCGCGAGCGATCTCGCGCACGTAGGAATGGGTGGCGAAGTCGATCTCGGCGAAATTGGCCGTGGAGTCGATCGCGGGATGGCGAAAATCGATCGAGAACGCCAGCGCGAAGCCGTCATGCGGTTCGAGGCGGGCCCATTTCTCGTTGCGGCCTTCACCCTCGCGGACTTCGACGGGCTTGAGCACGCGGATGAATTGCTTGGGCGCGTTCTGTTCGACGATGCCGGCCGAGCGCAGCAGGTAGACGAACGTGGCCGCGCTGCCGTCCATGATGGGGACTTCTTCGGCGGTCAGGTCGACATGCAGGTTGTCGATGCCCAGGCCGGCCAGCGCCGACATGAGATGCTCCACCGTGGAAACGCGGACATTGCCTTGTTGCAGCACCGACGCCATGCGAGTGTCGCCCACGCCGGCGGCTTGCGCGGGCAGGTCCACGACCTCGGGCAGGTCGACGCGGTGAAATACGATCCCGGTGTTGGGTTGTGCCGGGCGCAGGGTGAGCTCTACCCGCCGTCCGGAGTGGACGCCGACGCCTGTCGTGCGGACGAGATTCTGAATGCTGCGCTGTCGGAACATGACAATAAGGGATATTTAAGCCAGGAAGCTAGCAAGATGACACGCATATTGCCGGCATAACCGACGTATTGTAACTCTGTCCGATCCTCGACGCCAACAGCGGCGTCCGAATCGACCGGTAAAACCGTCCCTTTTTGATGCCGCGCAAAGGAAACGCGGACCGCTCCGCCTCCGGCCCACCCGCGGGGACAGGCGGGCCGGAGATGAGGGAGTGCGGATGAGCTGCCAGGCCGCTCTTCAGACTGATGCCGCGGCGCCAGGCGCCGGGTTCAGTCTATGGAGCATCCAGGCGGCTCCAGGTTCAATCCGCTTGCTTGCGCAGGAAGGCCGGGATGTCGAAGTGATCCATGCCCGAGCTTTCCAGCGCACGCACCTGGGCCGACGCCTGGCTGCGCGGGTTGCGCATGACAGACGGCATGTCCAGGTTGCGGTAATCGCCCTGGCCGGCGACCGGCATCCCGCCCAGGGGCAGGTTGTCGGTGCCGGTGCGCAGCGCCTCGGCGGTGGTCTGCACCAGTTGCGGACGAGCCTGCGCACGGCCCAGGCCGGTCGCAACCACGGTCACGCGCAGGTTCTCGCCCATCGACTCGTCATAGGCCGTGCCGAAGATCACGGTCGCGTCTTCCGAAGCGTAGCTCCGGATCGTTTCCATGATTTCGCGCGTTTCGCGCATCTTCAGCGTGCGGCTGGCGGTGATGTTGACCAGCACGCCGCGAGCGCCGTTCAGGTCCACGCCTTCCAGCAGCGGGCAGGCGATGGCCTGCTCGGCGGCGACGCGGGCGCGGTCAGCGCCCGATGCCGAAGCCGTGCCCATCATGGCCTGGCCCTGCTCGCCCATGATCGTCTTGACGTCTTCGAAGTCGACGTTCACGTTGCCTTCGACGTTGATGATCTCGGCGATGCCCGCGCAAGCGTTGTGCAGGATGTCGTCGGCCGAGCGGAAGCAGTCTTCCTGGGTGGCGTCCTCGTCCATCAGCTCATACAGGTTCTCGTTGAGCACCACGATAAGCGAATGCACGTGCTTGGCCAGCTCGGAGATGCCATCCTCGGCCATCTTCATGCGCTTGTTGCCTTCGAAGGAGAAAGGCTTCGTGACCACCCCAACGGTCAGGATGCCCAGCTCCTTCGCCACTTCGGCCACGACCGGGCCCGCGCCCGTGCCGGTGCCGCCGCCCATGCCGGCGGTGATGAAGACCATGTGCGCGCCGTTCAGGGCGGCACGGATCTCCTCGCGCGCGGTTTCGGCCGAAGCGCGGCCCTGCTCCGGCTTGGCGCCGGCGCCCAGGCCGGTGCGGCCCAGGCGAATCTGCACCGGGGCGTTGGTCGCCGCCAGCGCTTGCGCATCGGTGTTGGCGCAGATGAAATCCACGCCGTTCACGCCGTTGCGAATCATGTGCGACACGGCATTGCCGCCCGCACCGCCCACACCAACGACCTTGATTACGGTCCCTTTGGTGTTGTTCTCAAGCATCTCAAAGTTCATCATGATGACTCCCTCACAAGTCCGTATTTGCAAATCACAAAAATTCCCCAACAACCTATTTTTTGTGAATCGCCTCAAAGCCGAAGCCGATCTCAGGATCCGCAACGGGTTTGAAGCGCCTCCCCTTCTGGCCCGCCCCGCCCGACTGCTGCGGCGCGCGCCAAGGAACAGGCCCCTGCCCTGCCCCCTCAATTCATGAACCACTCCTTCATGCGCGCCAGCAGGCTCTTGAAGTTGCCGGTCTGCGCGGCAACCTTGCGGCCGCGCACGCGCTGCATGCGCGCCTCTTGCAGCAGCCCCATCACAGTCGAGAAGCGCGGATTGCGCATCACGTCGGCCAGGCTGCCTTCGTATTCGGGCACCGCCACGCGCACCGGCTTCAGGAACACATCCTCGGCCAGTTCGACCATGCCGGGCAGCTGCGCGGAACCGCCGGTCAGCACCACGCCGGACGCCAGCAGGTCTTCGTAGCCGGAATCGCGCACCACCTGCTGCACCAGCGTGAACAGCTCTTCGACGCGCGGCTCGATCACGGCGCCCAGCGCCTGACGCTTAACCTGGCGCGGACCGCGATCGCCCAGGCCCGGCACTTCCACGGACTCGTCCGGGCTCGCCAGCACCTGCTTGGCCACGCCGTAGCGCAGCTTGATTTCCTCGGCATCGGGCGTGGGCGTGCGCAGCATGGCCGCGATGTCGTTGGTGATCTGGTCGCCAGCGATCGGCAGCACGGCGGTGTGGCGGATCGCGCCGCCGGTGAAGATCGCCACGTCGGTGGTGCCGCCACCGATGTCGACCAGCACCACGCCCAGTTCCTTTTCGTCGGCAGTCAGCACGGCCAGGCTGGAAGCCAGCGGCTGCAGGATCAGGTCCTGCACTTCCAGCCCGCAACGGCGCACGCACTTGACGATGTTCTGCGCGGCGCTGACGGCGCCGGTCACGATGTGCACGCGCACTTCCAGGCGCAAGCCGCTCATGCCGATGGGCTCGCGGATGTCTTCCTGGCCGTCGACGATGAACTCCTGCGTCAGCACATGCAGCACCTGCTGGTCGGTCGGGATGTTCACCGCCTTGGCGGTCTCGATGACGCGGGCGACGTCGGTGGCGGTGACTTCCTTGTCCTTGACGGCGACCATGCCGCTGGAATTGAAGCTGCGGATATGGCTGCCGGCGATGCCGGTATAGACGTCGCGGATCTTGCAATCGGCCATCAGCTCGGCTTCTTCAAGCGCGCGCTGGATGGAGTTCACGGTGGTCTCGATATTGACGACCACGCCCTTGCGCATGCCGCGCGATTCATGCTGGCCTAGGCCCAGCACTTCGAACCGCCCTTCAGGCAGGATTTCAGCCACCACAGCCACCACCTTGCTGGTGCCGATATCGAGGGCGACGATAAGGTCCTTGATGTCACGGGTCATGGCGTTAGCGTTTCTTGGGAGGTTTCGGTATGGATTTGGACTTGGTTTCCGACGGCGGCAACGGGGCCAGCGCCAGTGCGAAACCATTGGGATAGCGCAGGTCGGCCTGGGTGATGGTGCGCCCTTCCAGGCGTCCGGCCACGGCGGGCCACGCCTGCACAAAACGTTGAATGCGCGCCGCGAACGGCAACGCGCCCGGCAGGCCGTGCGGATCCGGCGCGTCGGCGCCCGGATCCCGGCCCAGGTCCAGCAACATGCCGTTGGACAGCACGACGCGCCAGGCGTAGCGGGGACTCAGTTCGAGTTGCTTGACGTGCATGTCCAGCGGCGCGAACCAGCGCGCCAGCTCGGCATAGCGCTGCACCACCAGCGACTCGGTGCCTTCGGGTCCGGAGAACTGCGGCAACACGGTTTCGTCGTCCACCTCGCCCGTATTGGCCGTGAACGCCTCGCCCCAGGTGTTGATCATCTGGTTCTCGTTCCACAGCGCCAGCGGCTGCTGTTCCTCGATGCGCACGCGCAGCACGTTCGGCCAGATGCGCCGCACGGTGGCATGCCGCACCCAGGGCACCGACTCGAAGACCGAGCGGGCGTCGTCCAGGTCCACGGTGAAGAAGTTGCCCTTGAAGCGACCCGCGATCGCCGCGCGCACCGCGCCCGGCGAGACATAGTGCAGCTCGCTGTCCGGCATCGGCTCCAGTTCGATGGCTGACAGCGTGAAGTACGGACGCTGCGCCACCCACGCCACGCCCGCCAGGAGCATGGCGCCGACCGCCAGCACGGCAAGCGTGTTGGCGATCAGGTTGGTAGTTCGGGCGTCGTTCCACACGGAAAATCCAGGTCAGGCGTTACGGGCGGGGCTGCGCATCTTGCACGCAGCGCCAGCGAGAATCGACACGCAGAGATCGGCATAGCTCATCCCCACGGCCTTGGCCGCCATCGGCACGAGCGAATGGCTCGTCATGCCGGGCGAAGTGTTCATTTCCAGCAACCAGGGCTGATTGGCGCGGTCCAGCATGAAATCGGCGCGCCCCCAGCCCTCGCAGCCCAGCGCGCGATAGGCGCGCACGGCGATGTCCGCGACCTGCGCCGCCACGTCCGCCGGCAGGTCGGCCGGGCAGAAGTACTGCGTGTCGTCGGAGAAATACTTGTGTTCGTAGTCGTAATTGCCGCCGGGCGCGGCGATCTCGATCACTGGCAGCGCGCGCGCGGTCTTGCCTGCGCCCAGCAGGGCCACCGTCAACTCGCGGCCGGTGATGAACTGTTCAGCCAGCACCTCGGCGTCGAACTTCGCCGCCGCCTCGTAGGCGCCCTTCATGTCGGAGTAGCCGGCAACCTTGGTGATGCCCACGGTCGAGCCCTCATGCGGCGGCTTGATGATCAGCGGCAGGCTCAGGCGGTCGGGCACCAGACGCAGCTCGGTGTCGGCGTCCAGCACCTCGAAGGCCGGCGTGGGCAGGCCGTGCTGCAGCCATACGCGCTTGGTCATGGTCTTGTCCATGGCCAGCGCCGAGGCCAGAGGGCCGCTGCCCGTATAGGGAATGCCCAGCAGTTCCAGGGCGCCCTGGATCGAGCCGTCCTCGCCATAGCGACCGTGCAGCGCGATGAACACGCGGTCAAAGCCCTGCGCGGCCAGGTCGGCCAGGCTGCGCTCTCCGGTGTCGAACAGGTGCGCGTCAACGCCGGCCGAGCTCAGCGCCTGCTGCACGCCCGCGCCCGACATCAGCGACACGTCCCGCTCTGCGGAACGGCCGCCATACAGCACACCCACCTTGCCGAATTGCGCGCTCATGCCAGTTCTCCCACTTGGGCCGGGACCTTGCTGATCGACCCCGCGCCCATCACGATCACCACGTCGCCGTCCCGCACGAAATCCAGGACCGCCTGCGGCAGTTCCGCCACGTCTTCCACGAACACCGGTTCGACCTTGCCCGCCACCCGCAGCGCGCGCGACAGGGCTCGGCCGTCGGCGGCCACCAGCGGCGGCTCGCCCGCGGCGTACACCTCGGTGAGCAGCACGGCGTCGGCCGTTCCCAGCACGCGCACGAAATCCTCGAAGCAGTCGCGGGTGCGCGTGTAGCGATGCGGCTGGAACGCCAGCACGATGCGGCGGTCGGGCCAGGCGCCGCGCGCGGCGGCCAGCGTGGCGGCCATTTCCACCGGATGGTGGCCGTAGTCGTCGATGACAGTGAAGGTGCCGCCGCCATGCGCGGCCGGCACGGCGAATTCGCCTGTCTGGGTGAAGCGACGGCCCACGCCCTTGAAGGCGGCCAGCGCTTCGCAGATGGCCTCATCGGTCACGCCCAATTCGGTGGCTACGGCGATCGCGGCCAGCGCGTTGCGCACGTTGTGCAGGCCAGGCAGGTTCAGTTCCACCTGCAGCGGCGGCAGCAGCGTGTCCATATACGTGCGCTGCACGTTGAAGCGCATGCGCGTGCCGTCGGCCTGGACCTCGTAGCCGCGCACCAGGGCTTCCGGGTTCAGGCCGTAGGTGGTGATGGGACGCGACACGAAGGGCATGATCTCGCGCACGTTGGCGTCATCCACGCACAGCACGGCGCTGCCGTAGAACGGCAGGCGTTGCGTGAACTCGATGAAGGCGCTCTTCAGGCGCGCCACATCGTGCCCGTAGGTGTCCATGTGATCCGCGTCGATGTTGGTCACGATGGCCATCACCGGCAGCAGGTTCAGGAAGGACGCGTCGGATTCATCGGCCTCGACCACGATGTAGTCGCCCTGCCCCAGGCGCGCATTGGCGCCGGCGGAATTCAGGCGGCCGCCGATCACGAAGGTCGGGTCCAGCCCGCCGGCGGCCAGCACGCTGGCCACCAGGCTGGTGGTGGTGGTCTTGCCGTGCGTTCCGGCCACGGCGATGCCGCGCTTCAGGCGCATCAGCTCGGCCAGCATGATGGCGCGCGGCACCACCGGAATGCGGGCGGCGCGTGCCGCGATCACTTCGGGGTTGTCGCCGGCCACCGCGGTGGACGTGACGATGGCGCCGGCGCCGGCCACGTTGCTGGCCGCGTGGCCAATCGCGATCTTCACGCCCAGGCCCGCAAGGCGACGCGTGACGGCCGACTCATTGAGATCGGAACCGCTGATGGCGTAGCCCAGGTTGAGCAGCACCTCGGCGATGCCGCTCATGCCCGAACCGCCGATGCCTACGAAATGGATGTGTCGAATTCTGTGTTTCATGATGAACGCCCCGCTGCTTGTTCACAGACGTCGGCGATATGAGCCGCGGCTTCGGGGCGCGCATGCGCGCGGGCCCGTTCGGCGACGGCTTGCAGTTCTTGTCGGGTGCGCACGGCCAGCCAGTCCGCCAGCCACTCGGGCGTCAAGGCGGGCTGCGGCTGCAGCCAGGCGGCCTGCGCGTCGCTCAGGAAGCGCGCGTTGGCGGTTTGATGATCATCGATGGCATGCGGGAACGGCACGAACAGCGCAGCCACGCCCGCCGCCGCCACCTCGGACACCGTCATGGCGCCCGCGCGGCAGATGAGCAGGTCGGCATCGCCCAGCGCGCCGGCCATGTCCTCGATGAACGCGCGGCAGTCGGCCTGCACGCCCGCCTGGGCGTAGGCCTGCTGCAACGCGGGCAGATGCTGTTCGCCGGCCTGATGGATGACCGTCGGACGGCGATCCGCCGGCATGCGGGCCAGCGCCTGCGGCACGGTGGTGTTCAGCGCCTGCGCGCCCAGGCTGCCGCCCACGACCAGCAGGCGCAATGCGCCGGCGCGCGCGCCATAGCGTTGCGCCGGATCGGGCAGCGCGCACAGGTCGGCGCGCACCGGATTGCCCAGCGCTTCGCCCTTGGGCAACACGCCAGGGAAACCGCTGAGCACTCGGCGCGACATCCGGGCCAACCATTTGTTGGCCGTGCCGGCCACGGCGTTCTGCTCGTGCACGACCAGCGGCGTGCCCCGCAGCGCGGCGATCACGCCGCCGGGAAAGGCCACGTAGCCGCCCATGCCCAGCACCACGTCCGGCTTGACGGCGGACAGCCGTCCCCAGGCCTGGGCGAAGGCGCGCAGCAGCAGGAACGGCAGCTTGAGCAAGGCCGCCGCGCCCTTGCCGCGCACGCCGGCAAAACGCAGCGGCACCAGCTCGATGCCGCGAGGCGGCACCAGCCGGCCTTCCATCTTGTCGGGATTGCCCAGCCACAGCACGCGCCAGCCGCGTTGGCGCAGCACATCAGCCACGGCCAGGCCGGGCATGATGTGGCCGCCGGTGCCACCGGCCATGATGAGGATGGTCCGGGCGTTCGTCATACCCGTCCCCCGCGCATCATGACGCGGTTTTCCACGTCCACGCGTATCAGCATGGCGAGCGCGCACAGGTTCATGACCACGCCCGAGCCGCCATAGCTCATCAGCGGCAGCGTCAGGCCCTTGGTGGGCAGCAGGCCCAGGCACACGCCCATGTTGATGAAGGCCTGCACGCCGAACCACATGGCCACGCCATGCGCGACCAGGCCGGCGAACGTGCGTTCCATGGCGATGGCCTGGCGGCCGATGTCGAAGCCGCGATAGACGATGATGGCGAACAGCGAGATCACCAGCATGACGCCAGCGAAGCCGAGTTCTTCGCCCACCACCGCCATCAGGAAGTCGGTGTGGGCTTCGGGCAGGTAGTGCAGCTTCTCGACGCTGGCGCCCAGGCCCACGCCGAGCCACTCGCCGCGACCCAGCGCGATCAGCGAATGCGACAGCTGATAGGCGCTGCCGTAGGCGTTATCTTCGTTCCAGGGGTCCAGATAGGCGAACAGGCGCGCGCGGCGCCAAGGCGACAGCCAGATCAGCATCAGGAAGGTGCTGACCAGCACGCCCAGCAGGCTGCTGAAATACTTGCCGTTGATGCCACCCAGGAACAGGATGCCGATGGCGATGGCCACGATCACCATGAATGCGCCCAGGTCGGGCTCGAGCAGCAGCAGCATGCCCACGCCAGCCAGCGCGAAGGCCATGGGCAGGAAGCCTCGGGCGAAGGCCTGCATGTGCTCCTGCTTGCGCACGGTGTAATCGGCGGCGTAGAGCAGCGCGGCCAGCTTCATCAGCTCGGACGGCTGGAAGTTCAGCGGACCCAGCGGAATCCAGCGGTGGGCGCCGTTGACCTCGCGGCCGATGCCTGGGATCAGCACCGCCACCAACAGAATCATGGCCAGCACGAACAGCGGCACCGCCAGGCGCTGCCAGACGCGGATGGGAATGGTCAGCGTCACCGCGGCGGCCAGCAAGCCGGCGCTGATGAACGCGCCGTGGCGGATGACGAAGTAATAGCGGCCGTAGGACGCATAGCGCGGGCCGTCGGCCAGCGCGATCGACGCCGAATACACCATCAACAGGCCAAGCAGCAGCAAGGTCGACGCCGCGATCACCAACGGCAGGTCGAAGTTGCGCATGCGCGTACGGCCGGGCCGTACGGCGTTGACGCTGGCGGTGAGTTCGGCGAACAGGCTCATGCGACCTCTCCGTTGTCACGGGCGAGCTCGTCGACCTCTTCCACGAAGACCTGGCCGCGATGCGGATAGTTGCGAAACATGTCCAGGCTGGCGCAGGCCGGCGACAGCAGCACGGCGTCGCCGGGCTTGGCCAGTCCGGCGGCATGGCGCACGGCTTCGCGCATCGAGGTGGCGGACACGAGTTCGACGCCGGTCTCGGCCAGCACGCGACCGATCTCCGGGCCGTCCTGTCCGATCAACACCACGGCGCGCGCATGGCGCGACACCACCGGGATCAAGGGCGAGAAGTCCTGGCCCTTGCCTTGTCCGCCCGCGATCAGCACGACCTGCTGGCCCATGCCTTCCAGCGCGGCCACGGTCGCGCCGACGTTGGTGCCCTTGCTGTCGTTGATGTAGTCGACATCGCCGACGGTGCGCACGAAGGCCGCGCGATGCGGCTCGCCAGCATAGTCGCGCAAGGCGCGCAGCATGGCGCCCCAGCCCAGGTCCAGGCAGCGCGCCAGCTGCATGGCGGCCAGCGCGTTCAGTGCATTGTGCGTGCCGCGGATGCGCAGGGCGTCCACCGGCATCAGGCGGCTCATGCGGCCGTTCGGGCGCACGGGTTCCGGCGCATCCTTCTTGCGGCGCACGGGCGGCGCCGGTTCATCGAAATCGTTGGGCTCGGCGGCCACCAGCCAGGCCATGCCCTGGCCCGGTTCCAGGCCCATGTCGCCGACCCGCTCCGGCAGTTCACGACCGAAGCTGCGCACATCCAGCGCCTCCAGCTTGGCAACCATGGCCACGGTCAGCGGATCATCGCGGTTGACGATCTTGACGCGCGCCATCTTCAAGAGGCGCGCCTTGGCATCGGCGTAGGCCTGCATTCCGCCATGCCAGTCCAGGTGATCCTGGGTCACGTTAAGCACCACGGCGGCGTCGGCCTGCAGGCTGTGCGTGGTTTCGAGCTGGAAGCTGGACAGCTCCAGCACCCACACCTGCGGCAGCGCATCGGCATCGAGCGCGCCCATCAGCGCGGTCAGCGCGGCAGGGCTGATATTGCCGGCGGCCAGCACCGACATGCCGCTGGCATCGATCAGTTCGCGCGTCAGCGCGGTCACGGTGGTCTTGCCATTGGTGCCGGTCACGGCCAGCAGGCGCGGGCGGTAATCGCGCGATTCGGCCAGCTCGGCCAGCGCGCGGGCGAACAATTCGATTTCGCCCACGACCTCGATGCCGCGCGTGGCGGCCTCGTCCAGCAGCGCCTTGGCCGGTTGCTGTCCGGGCGCCAGGCCCGGGCTGATCACGACCTGCGACACGCCGTCGAGCATCGCCACATCGAAGGACGTGTCGCAACCCAGTCGGAACTCCACCTCGCTTTGCGCCAGCGCGTCGCGCAGGGCGGCGAGTCCGCCCGGCTCGGCGCGCGTGTCGGCCACGCGCAAGCGGGCGCCCTGACGGGCGCACCAGCGTGCGGCGGCGACACCCGACTCGCCCAATCCGAGGATCAGGACGAGCGGCGCGTCAGCGCGGGAGGATTCCATCGTATTCATCGCAACTTCAATGTCGAAAGGCCAATCAGCACCAGCATCATGCTGATGATCCAGAAGCGCACCACCACCTGGGTTTCCTTCCAGCCGCCCACTTCGAAGTGATGATGCAGCGGAGCCATGCGGAATATGCGTCTACCTGTTCCATAACGTCGCTTGGTGTACTTGAACCAGGTCACCTGGATCATCACCGACAGCGTTTCGACGACGAAGACGCCGCCCATGATGAACAGCACGATCTCCTGGCGCACGATGACCGCGATGGTGCCCAGCGCGCCGCCCAGCGCCAGCGCGCCCACGTCGCCCATGAACACCTGCGCCGGATACGCGTTGAACCACAAAAATGCGAGTCCCGCGCCCCCGATCGCCGCGCACAGCACCATCAGTTCGGAAGCGCCGGGGATATACGGAAACAGCAGGTACTTCGAATAGTCGACGCGGCCGACCACGTAGGCGAAGATGCCCAGCGCGCTGCCCACCATCACGGTGGGCATGATCGCCAGGCCGTCCAGGCCGTCGGTCAGGTTGACGGCGTTGCTGGTGCCCACGATCACGGCCCAGGTCAGCGCCACGAAGCCCAGCACGCCCAGCGGGTAGCTGACCGTCTTGAAGAACGGCACGATCAGGTCGGCGCGGGTTGGCAGGGACATGGTGAAACCGCTGCCCACCCAGGCCTTGAACAAGGGCCACAGATCGGCGTTGGCCGGCGCGGACACCGCGAAAGCCAGGTACACGGCGGCCACCAGTCCGATGGTGGCCTGCCAGAAGAACTTCTGCCGCGCGGGCATGCCTTCGGGATCGCGGTAGACGACCTTGCGGTAATCATCCATCCAGCCGATCCAGCCGAAGCCGAACGTCACCAGCAGCACCACCCAGACGAAGCGGTTGGTCCAGTCCGCCCACAGCAGAGTGCTGATGGCGATGGAAATCAGGATCAGCACGCCACCCATGGTGGGGGTGCCGGTCTTGACCAGGTGGGACTCGGGACCGTACGAACGGACGGCCTGGCCGATCTTCATCTCGGTCAGCTTGCGGATCACGCGCGGGCCGGCGACCAACCCGATCAGCAGGGCGGTGGCGCACGCCAGCACGGCGCGCAGCGTGATGTATTCGAACACGCCCAGGGCGCGCACATCATCGGAAAGCAGACGGGCCAGCTCAAGCAGCATGGTTGTCTCCCGGCGCCTGGGCCGTCTGTCCGTCGTTGGTGGAAAAAGCCGTCACTACCCGCTCCATGCGCATAAAGCGCGAACCTTTGATCAATACGCAGGACGGCCGCAAACCGCGCAAGGCGGCAACCACTTCGTCTACCGATGCGCAGGCGTGCGCGCCTTCGCCGAAAGCGGCGGCTGCCGCACGGCTGGCTTCGCCCAGCGTAATGAGCGCGTCGAGCCCCTGCTCGCGCGCGTAATTGCCCACCTCGACATGCATGGCGGGACCGTTGTCTCCGACTTCGCCCATGTCGCCCAGCACCAGCACACGAGCGCCCGCGATGCGCGCCAACACGTCGATGGCCACACGCACCGAGTCAGGATTGGCGTTGTAGGAATCGTCGATGAGCAGCGTTCCGTCGCTCATGACCTTGTGCTGCATGCGGCCCGCAACGGGGCTGAAGCCGGCCAGCGCGCGGATCGCCGCTTCCAGCGGCGCGCCCGCGGCGACGGAAGCGGCGATCGCCGCCAGCGCGTTGCGCAGGTTATGCAGGCCGGCCACTGGCAACACCAGGTCGGCCGTGCCCACCGGCGTCACTACCTTGCAGCGGGTGGAGGACACTTCCGCCAGAATCTGCTCTGCGTAGACGTCCAGGCCCGGCTGCAGGCCGAAGCGCAGCGTGCGGCGCGAGCCCGCCAGCGCATCCCAGATGGGGGAATAGGGCTCGTCGCCCGGATAGACGGCCACGCCGTTGTCCGGCAAGGCGGCGATCGCCGCGCCGTTCTCATGGGCCACCGCCTCGACGGTGTGCATGAATTCCTGGTGCTCGCGCTGCGCATTGGTCACCAGAGCGACCGAAGGCGCGGCGATGGCGGCCAGCTGGGCGATCTCGCCCGGATGATTCATGCCCAGCTCGAACACCGCGGCGCGATGCGTGGCGCGCAGGCGCAGCAGCGTCAGCGGAACGCCGATGTCGTTGTTCAGGTTGCCGGCGGTCGCCAGCCGGTTGGCCTCGCCCTTCCATGCGGCCAGCACGGACGAGATCATTTCCTTGGTCGTGGTCTTGCCATTGCTGCCCGTCACCGCCACCACCGGCAGCGAGTAGCGGGCGCGCCAGGCGGCGCCGATGCGCATCAGGGCCACGCGCGTGTCGCCCAGCACCAGCTGCGGCAGCTTCACGCCCGCGACCGGATGCGCCACCACCGCGGCGCAGGCGCCGCGCGCCTCGGCCTGGTCCAGATAATCGTGGGCGTCGAACCTCTCGCCGGCCAGGGCCACGAAGAGTTCGCCGGCGCCGATGCGGCGGGTATCGGTGGAGACCGTAGCGACCTGCGGCAGCAGCAGCGCCAGGCGCGCCCACTCGCGGTCGTCGAACGGCAGTTTCTCCCCGCCACTGTCCTGATAGGTTTCATGACCCTTGCCTGCCAGCAGCAGCACGTCTTCCGGCGCGCAGGCCCAGACGGTCTGCATGATGGCGCGGGCGCGGTCGACCTGCTCCACGGCATCCGCCGAAGCGGGCACACCGGCCATGATCTGCCGGACGATGTCCTCGGGCACTTCGTGGCGCGGATTGTCGCTGGACACCACCACGCTGTCAGCCAGTTCCGCCGCGATGCCGCCCATGACGGGACGCTTGCCCGGATCGCGATCGCCGCCGCAGCCGAACAGGCAGACCAGCCGGCCCGAGCGGGCGTTCGCCACTGGCCGCAGCGCGGCGAGCGCGCGCGCCAGCGCGTCAGGCGTGTGGGCATAGTCCACCACCACCAGCGGGCCGCGAGCGCCCGCGGCCTGAACGGCAAGGGGTTCCACGGTCTGCAGCCGGCCATCGACCGGATCGGTGGCGGCCAGTTCGCGCGCGATCTGCGCGAACGGCAGGCCCAGGCGATAGAGCACGCCGGCAACCAGCAGAAGGTTGGAAACGTTGTGCGCGCCCAGCAGGCGCGTGACGATCTGCGCCTCGCCGTGCGGCGAGACCAGCGTGAAGATCTGCCCCTGCGCCGTCGCCTGCAGGTCGCGCGCGCGCATCGTCGCGGGCACGGTGGCGTCATCGCTCAGGCTGTAGCCGGTGGCGGCCAGGGCCTGCGGCAAGGCGGCCAACAGGCGTCGGCCGGCCTCGTCATCGGCGTTGATCACGGCGCCGCCCAGTTCAGGCCAATGGAACAGGCGGGCCTTGGCGGCCTCGTAGCGCTCCATGGTGCCGTGGTAGTCGAGGTGATCGCGGGTCAGATTGGTGAACGCGGCCAATGCAACGCGCACGCCGTCCATGCGGCCTTGCTCGATGCCGATGGAGGAGGCCTCCATGGCCACTGCCTTGGCGCCGGCGTCGCGCATGGCGGCCAGCAGGCGATGCACCGTCAGCACGTCGGGCGTGGTCAGGCTGCCACCCAGTGTCTGACCGTCGGGCAACACCGCCCCCAGCGTGCCGATGGTGCCGCAGGCCTTGTCATTGCGACTCAGCGCGTGCGCGATCCATTGGACCGAAGAGGTCTTGCCGTTGGTGCCGGTGACGGCGACCACGGCAAGCTCGGCCGACGGACGGTCGTACCAGGTATCGCCCAGCCCGCCCAACAGGCCGCGCAAGCCAGTGACCTGCAGCAACGGGACCTGGCCGGCCTGCGCCAGCATGGCGTCGTCCACGGGCGCTTCGCACAGCACCGCGCGGGCGCCCTGCGCCACGGCCCTTTCTATATAGAGACGTCCGTCGCTGGACAGGCCGGCGCAGGCGACGAACACATCGCCCGGCTCGATCTCGCGCGAGTCCAGCTTGAGATGCGCGGTCAGCGACACGCGCTCATGCAACCACGCCACGGTCTGTTCAACCGTGGCGGCTTGGGAATTTGACTGGAAGCCTTTGGCGTTCATCTGCCTGGCTCCTTCAAACCAGCAACAATCGTGGATTCGAAGGGCGCGTCGGGACGCACCCCCATAAGCTGCAGACTCCCGCCGACAATGCGGGAGAACACAGGCGCGGCGATAGCGCCGCCGTAATAGCCGCCGACCGTCGGCTCATCGATGGACACGGCCACGACGATCTTGGGATCGGACACCGGCGCGAAACCGACATAGGAACTGCGGTAGCGCTGCATGCTGTACTTGCCGTCGACGATCTTGCGCGCCGTGCCGCTCTTGCCCGCCACGCGGTAGCCGCGCACTTGCGCGGCCTTGGTGCCCTCGGGGCCGGCGGCGGCTTCCAGCATGCCGCGCACCAGCGCGGTGGTCTTGGGCGTGTAGATGCGCACGCTGGTGGGATCGCTGTCGCGCTTGACCAGCGTCATCGACACCATGTCACCGTTGCGGGCGAACACCGTATAGGCGCGCGCCACCTGCAGCAGCGACACGGACAGGCCGTAGCCATAGGCCATGGTGGCCTTCTCGATCAGGCGCCAGCGCTCCCAGGGACGCAGGCGTCCGGGCGCCGCGCCGGGAAAGCCGACCTGCGGGGCCTGCCCCAGGCCCAGTTCCGTGAAGCGGTTCCACATCTCGCGGGATTCCAACTTCTCGGAGATCAGGGTCATGCCGATGTTGCTGGACTTGCGCAACACGCCGGCCACGTCCAGCGTGCCGTTGCGGCTGACGTCGCTGATGGTGCTGCCCTGATAGACGAAACGGCCGTTGCCGGTCTCGAACAGCGTATTGGGCGTGATCCGGCCCAGGTCCAACGCCAGCGCGGCGGTGAACGGCTTCATGATGGAGCCGGGCTCGAACGTGTCGGTAATCGCCTGGTTGCGCAGCTTTGCGCCCTGGAAGGTCTCGCGCTTGTTCGGATCGAAGGTCGGCACATTGGCCAGCGCCAGGATTTCCCCGGTATGCACGTCCAGGACCACGGCGGTCGCGCCCTTGGCCTGGTGCTTGTCCATGGCGTCCTTCAGTTCCTTGAACACCAGGTATTGCAGACGGGTGTCGATGGACAGGCGCAGGTCGCGGCCATCCACCGGCAAGGTGACGGCCTGCACGTCTTCGATGACGCGACCCAGGCGGTCCTTGATGACGCGGCGGCTGCCGGGCCGACCCGACAGCTGCTGGTTGAATGTCAGCTCGACGCCTTCCTGGCCCTGGTCCTCGACGCTGTTGAACCCGACCACGTGCGCCATCACGTCGCCGTCCGGATAATAGCGGCGGGTTTCCGGCTGTTGATGCACGCCAGGCAAGCCGAGCTGCTTGATCTTGTCGGCCGCCTCCATCGAGACCTGGCGCTTGAGATAGACGAAGTTCTTGTCCTCGTCGACCCGGTGCCGCAGATCGGCCGCGGGCATTTCGAGCAGCTTGGCCAGCGCGTCGAGCTGCGCCGGCGTGGACTGCTTCACGTCTTCCGGAATGGCCCAGATGGCGCGCGCCGGCACGCTCGAAGCCAGCACCGCGCCATTGCGGTCCATGATCTTGCCGCGCGTTGCGGACAGCGTCAGCGTGCGCTCATAGCGGCGCTCGCCCTGCTGCTGCAGGAATTCGGTCGACAGCCCCTGCAGGAACAGCGCGCGGCCGGCCAGCACGGTGAAACCGCCGAACAGCAGGATCAGCACCAGCCGGGCGCGCCAAGTCGGCAACTGGCCGCGCAGCACGGGATTGTCGAAGAATGGGACGCGCTTCATTGGGCGCCTCCGGTGGCCGGCGCCTGATTCAGGTACAGCGTGCGGTCCGGCACGATGGAAATCATCTTGAGGCTATCGCGCGCAATGGCATCCACGCGCGCGTTACGCGCCAGCTCGGCGCGCTCCAGCTGCAGCCGCCGCCAGCCGACCTCCAGGTCGCGCTCCTGCGCCTGATCCCTGCCCAGCTCGACGAAGAGCTGGCGCGACTGATACCGACTGGTGACCAGTGAAATGGCCGACAGCATCAGCAACGCGGCAATGATCAGGTTGACGCGGCCCATCAGCGGCGCCCTCCCTTTCCGCCCTTGCGCGGAACGGCGAGGTCGCTGCCGGGCAAGGAACCCGTATGCACGAAGGCGGCTCCGCCTTCGGCCGGCAGCGGCGTGGCGCTGCGTTCGGCCGCGCGCAGCACGGCGGAACGGGCGCGGGCATTGACCGCCACTTCATCGTCCTCGGCCTGGACGCGGCCAAGGGAATACAGCACGGGCTGGGGCATTTCGCTTTCGCGCAGGGGCAGGCGTGCATACGCGGCGGCCGGCCTGGCCGCCGCCGCGATGCATTGCTTGACCATGCGGTCTTCGAGCGAATGAAAGCTGATCACCGCCAACCTCCCCCCCGGGGCGAGCAGATCTAGAGCTGACGCGAGGGTGCGAGCGAGCTCTTCGAGTTCCCGATTGATGTAAATCCGTAGAGCCTGAAAGGTGCGTGTGGCCGGATGCTGCCCCTTTTCGCGCGTGCGGACGGCGCTGGCGACGCACTCGGCAAGTTCGAGCGTGGTGCGCAGCGGCCTTGTTGCGCGGCGAGCAGCAATCGCCTTTGCAACCTGAAAAGCAAACCGTTCTTCGCCATAATCCGCTATGACCTCCCGCATCTCATCCACACTGGCTTGCGCCAGCCAATCCGCCACCGTGGGACCACGGGTGGTGTCCATCCGCATGTCGAGCGGGCCGTCCCTCATGAAAGAGAAACCACGCTCGGCATCGTCGATCTGAGGCGAGGAAACGCCCAGATCCAACATCACGCCATCGACCTTGTCGATGCCGCGTTGCCGCAATTCTTCGGCCATGGTGGCAAAGCCGCCATGCACCACTTCCACCCTGGAATCCTCCGCGGCCAGCGCGGTGGCCACGGCGATCGCCTGGGGATCCTTGTCGAACACCACCAGCCGCGCCTGCGGGCCCAGGCGGCTCAGCAGTTCGCGGCTGTGACCGCCGCGGCCGAACGTGCCGTCCACGAAGACGCCGCGCTCCGCCCGCAAGGCGGCATCCGGCCCGGACTGCGGATGCGACCGAGACGCGCCCTTGCCGCCAAAATCGGCCAGCAAAAGCGCGTCCACCGTCGGCTCCAGCAGGACGGGCCGATGTTCGAATTCCATAGCTGTTTCAGAACGAAAACTGGTTCAACACATCCGGCATACCCTTGGCCAGGTCCTCGGCCTCGCGGCTGGCCAGGGTAGCGGCGTCCCACAGCTCGAAGTGCGCGCCCAGACCGAGCAGCATCACATCGCGCGTCATACCGGAAGCGTTGCGCAGTTCAGGAGCGATCAGGACCCGGCCGGAGCCGTCCAATTCCACATCCTGTGCGTTGCCCAGCAACAGCCGCTGCAGCGCGCGGGCCGACATGGGAAAGGCGGCAATCTGCTCGCGCTTCTTTTCCCACTCGGGACGCGGATACACCAGCAGGCAGCCGTCGGGATGGCGAGTCAGGGTCAGCCGGCCATCGGCCTGCGACATGAGCGCGTCACGGTGCCGGGTCGGAATCGAGATCCGCCCCTTGGCATCCAGCGTGAGCGCGCTGCTTCCCTGAAACACCACTTTTACCCCACTTAATTGCACAATTTCCTACTATTTCCCACTCTACGGTATGGGGCAAACCGGGTCAAGCGCACGGTTGCAATTTTTTCAATCACAACAAGGACTTAGAGCAACTTGTAAAACATAAAAAAAGAAAACCTCCCAATAAATCAGGAGGTTGCGTCACTATCTAAAAGTCCTTCTTGAAAAGTGGCGGCTAACAATGGCTTTGCATTGTTTTGCAGAGCGCTCCCGCCCCCGGCGGCGCGGGCTTCGAACGCCGCGCAGGGCTTGCGGCCTTCAAAAATTTGCCGCGCCAGGTTCGCCGACGCCGTTACCCACCAACAGCATCGGCAGCCCACCCCAAGGTCCCGCGGCACTGCACGGCGCCCAGACCCGCAATCGGCGCCCATGCCCGCGAGGCCGCGCCGCGAAGATATCAATGCAAGACGGGCCTGTAGGCCGGATTCTGTACACCGGGTTGCCCCGGCGGACGATCATTCCTCTGCGCGGATCATTGCTGAGCCGCTGTAGCCATCTACCCGCATGCTTGGACGGAGCCGCCCTTCGCGGCCCGAAGACCGCACGCATGCCTATTTGATGTTGCTCCGGGTAGAGGTTGCCGCGTTTCACCCTGCGATGCCGCCGCCCGTTACCGGACGGCGCGATACGGAGATGGCCGTACCTGTGCGCGTCGCCGCGCCCGCCCCGCAGACTCGTCTCTGTGGCCCTATTCCTCGACATCGCCCTAAGACGACGCCGGACGGCCGTTAGCCGCTACCCTGCCCTGTGGAGTCCGGACCTTCCTCGATGGATTCGCATCCACCGCGATCGTCCAGCCCGCCTTGCGCTGCGTATTCTAGTACACCCCGCGACTCCGTCCCCGTGAGGCAAGGGCCGAGGCTTCCTGCGACAATACGCGCTGATTCCCGCATCGACGCCGCAGACACGATTCCTACATGGCCCTCGCAACCCTCATTACCCTGACAGACATCCAGCTGGCCTACGGCCATCACCCGCTGCTGGACCATGCCGACTTCTCCATCCAGGCCGGCGAACGCATCGGCCTGATCGGCCGCAACGGCGCCGGCAAGTCCTCGCTGCTCAGGCTGCTCGATGGCCGGACCCTGCCCGACGATGGCGACATCGCTCGCAGCTCGGGCCTGCGCGTGACCACCGTCGAACAGGAACCCGAGTTGGACGAGAACGCCACCGTGTTCGACGTGGTCTGCAACACGGAAGGCGAACATGAAGACTGGCAGCGCCCTTCGCGCGTGCGTGCCGTACTGGAAAAACTCGGCCTGCCCGCGGACGCGCAGATCGCCGGCCTGTCGGGCGGCACGCGCAAGCGCGTGGCCCTGGCCCGCGCGCTGGTCGACGAACCAGATCTGCTGCTGCTGGACGAACCCACCAACCATCTGGACTTTGACGGCATCGCCTGGCTGGAAGACATGCTGCGCAACTGGAAAGGCGCCGCCGTCATCATTACCCACGACCGACGCTTCCTCGACGCCGTGGCGACCCGCATCGTCGAACTGGACCGCGGGCGCCTGCTCAGCTTTCCCGGCAATTTCTCGCAATGGCAGGAGCGCAAGGCCCAATGGCTGGAATCCGAGCGCCTCGAACAGGCGCGCTTCGACAAGCTGCTGGCCCAGGAGGAAGTGTGGATCCGCAAGGGCGTGGAGGCCCGCCGCACCCGCAACGAAGGCCGCGTGCGTCGGCTCGAGCGCCTGCGAGTCGAACGCGCCGAGCGCCGCGAGCGCGTGGGCAACGTCTCGCTCGCGCTGGCCGAAGGCCAGCGCTCCGGCAAGCTCGTCGCCGAACTCGAACACGTCGGCAAGCGCTTCGGCGACAAGACCGTGGTGGACGACTACTCGACCACCATCCTGCGTGGCGACCGCATCGGCATCATCGGCCCCAACGGCGCCGGCAAGACCACGCTGCTGAAGCTGATCCTGGGCGAGATGACGCCAGACAGCGGCAACACGCGCATGGGCACCAACGTCGAGGTCGCCTATTTCGACCAGATGCGCGCCCAGCTCGACGAGAACGCGACGCTGGTGGACATCATCAGCCCGGGCAGCGAGTGGGTGGAGATCGGCGGCACGCGCAAGCACGTCATGAGCTATCTGGGCGACTTCCTGTTCTCGCCTGCGCGCGCCGGGTCGCCGGTGCGCAGCCTGTCGGGCGGCGAACGCGCGCGCCTGCTGCTGGCGCGGCTGTTCGCACGCCCGGCCAACGTGCTGGTGCTGGACGAGCCCACCAACGACCTGGATATCGAAACGCTGGAACTATTGGAAGAGCTGTTGCAGGAATACTCGGGCACCGTGCTGCTGGTCAGCCACGACCGCGCCTTCCTGAACAACGTCGTCACGCAGACCATTGCTTCGGAAGGCGACGGCCGCTGGCGTGACTATGTGGGCGGCTACGATGAATGGCTGGTCCAACGCCCTGCGCCCGCCGCGCCGGCCGCCGACACGGACAAGGCTTCCAAGCCGGCGCTCGACGAAGCCGCCGCGCGCGCCAAGGCCGCCAAACCGAAGCCGGCGCGCGCCGCGAAGATGAACTCCTGGGAACTGCGCGAACTGGAAGGCCTGCCCGACGCCATCGCCGCGCTCGAGGCGCAGCAGGCCGAGCTGGCCGGCAAGCTGGCCGACGGCAGCCTCTACCGGGACGCGCCGGCGGAGGTGGAGCGGATCAACGGCGAACTGGCCAAGCTGGAGAGCGAACTGGAAGAGAAATTCGCCCGCTGGGAGCTACTGGAGGCGCGGCGAGAAAGCGCGCTCTGACCACCGCGCGGTGCATGAAAAAGCCCTGCTTATATATATAGGCAGGGCTTTTTTCTACGCGGATCATTTCGGCCGGCCATCCCGGCCCGACGCTCAGACCTGAGCGCGCCAGGCCAATGCCTCGCCGGCGGCCAGCGGCACCAGGGAAGTATTGCCGAAAGGCACTTCGTCCGGCACCTGATAGGTTTCGCGGACCAGCGTCAGCTTGCCGGTATTGCGCGGCAGCCCGTAGAAATCCGGGCCATGGAAGCTGGCGAAGCCTTCCAGCTTGTCCAGCGCGCCCGCCGCGTCGAAGGCAGTCGCGTAGAGTTCCATCGCATGCAGGGCGGTGTAGCACCCAGCGCAACCGCAGGCATGCTCCTTCAGGCCGCGCGCATGCGGCGCGCTGTCCGTGCCCAGGAAGAAGCGCGGACTGCCGCTGGTGGCGGCCGCGACCAGGGCCTGGCGATGCGTCTCGCGCTTGAGGATGGGCAGACAGTACCAATGCGGCCGCACGCCACCCTGGAAGATCGCGTTGCGGTTGTACAGCAGATGCTGCGGCGTGATGGTGGCGGCGATCGGCCCTTCGGCGTCGCGCACGTACTCGGCGCCTTCCTTGGTCGTGATGTGTTCGAACACGACCTTCAAGGCGGGGAAGGCGCGGCGCAACGGCTTCATCACGCGCTCGACGAACACCGCCTCGCGATCGAACACATCGATGGCCGGGTCCGTGACTTCGCCATGCACCAGCAAGGGCATGCCGCATTTTTCCAGCGCTTCCAGCGCCTTCGCGCATTTACCCAGCAGATCGGTGACGCCCGCGTCGGAGTTGGTGGTCGCACCGGCGGGATACAGCTTCACCGCATAGACCTGGCCGGATTCATGCGCGCGGAAAATCTCCTCACCCGACGTGTTGTCGGTCAGATACAGCGTCATCAGCGGCGTGAAGGCGTCGGCGTTGCCGCCCGCCTTGGCCAGGGCCTGCAGGATACGGCCGTGATAGGCGATCGCCTGCTCGGTCGTGGTCACCGGCGGCTTGAGGTTCGGCATGATGATGGCGCGCGCGAACTGTCGCGCCGTATCGGCGACCACGGCTTCCAGTGCCGCGCCGTCGCGCAAGTGCAGATGCCAGTCGTCGGGGCGGGTGATGGTAAGTTGCTTGATTTGCGCAGTAGACATGGGTCGCTTCTTGCTTAATCCGCCAGGGGCATCCCCCGCTCGGCCAGCGCGCAGAACATCGCACTGCCCAAGGGAATGACGGCATCGTTGAAATCAAAATGGGAATTGTGCAGCACGCAGCCGGAATCCGCTCCGCCCTGCCCCAGCCGGAAATACGCGCCGGGCTTGGTCTGCAGCATGAAGGAGAAGTCTTCCGAGCCCATGGAAGGCGTCAGGTCTCGAACCACGTTTTCCTTGCCGATCATCTCGGTCGCGATGTCGGCGACGAGGTTGGCGTGCTGCGGGGTGTTCAGGGTCGCCGGATAGATACGTTCGTAGATGAGCTCGGCGCTGCCGCCGAAGGCGCCCGCGATCGCCGTCACCAATTCGCGCATGCGCGTCTCGACCATTTCCTGCACTGATTTGCGGAAGGTGCGGACCGTGCCAACCAGCTTCGCCTCGCGCGGAATCACGCTCATGGCGCCGGGATGGCCGGCCTGCATGGAACCGATGGAAACGACAGCCGAATCCAACGGATTCACATTGCGCGACACGATCGTCTGCAAGGCGGTGATGATCTGCCCGGCGATGGTGACGGGATCGATGGTCTGATAGGGATGGGCGCCGTGTCCGCCACGACCCGTGATCTGGATCTCGAAGCGATCTGCGGCCGCCATCATCGGGCCTGGATTGATACCCACCGTGCCCGGTTTCAGGCCAGGCCAGTTGTGCAGGGCATAGATCGCATCGCACGGAAAGGTGTCGAACAAGCCGTCTTCCAGCATGGCGCGCGCGCCGCCGCGGCCTTCCTCCGCGGGCTGGAAGATCAGCACGGCGGTGCCATCGAAGTTGCGCGTCTGCGCCAGGTACTTTGCCGCGCCGATCAGGATCGCCGTGTGTCCGTCATGGCCGCAACCGTGCATCAGGCCAGGCTTGGTGGACTTGTGCCCGAACTCGTTGTCTTCAGTCATTGGCAAGGCATCCATGTCGGCGCGCAAGCCGATCATGCGTCCACTGTCGCAGCGCTTGCCGCGAATCACGCCGACCACGCCGGTCTTGCCGATGCCACGATGCACTTCGATGCCCAACGCTTCCAGCGCGCCAGCCACGATGCCCGAGGTGCGCACCTCCTCGAATCCCAGCTCGGGATGGGCGTGCAAATCGCGCCGCAGCGCTGTCAATTCGTCATGAAAAAGCCGAATTGATTCCAGGGGAGACCTTGCGTACATAGGAGGTTACACAATGATGTGGTAGGTGGGACCAGTCTGTATATTTTAGTTGCTACAGAGGATAAATGCCTTTGTCTTTACGGGAGAGACACGTTATGCTCCGGCCGCAGGACAATTTTTCCAACAGCCAGAGAAGGAGCGCCGCATTATGGCCACAACCTCCAAACCCGCGACCGCGCGCAAGCCGAACGCTGCATTCATGAAGCCCCTGACCCCGAGCGCCGAACTGGCTGCTGTCATCGGTTCGGAAGCCGTGCCGCGTACCGAGGTCACCAAGAAGATCTGGGAATACATCAAGAAGCACAACCTGCAAGATGCCAGCAACAAGCGCAACATCAACGCCGATGCCAAGCTGCGCCCGATCTTCGGCAAGGATCAGGTCACGATGTTCGAACTGACCAAGCTGGTCAACGCACATCTGAAGTAAGCAGGCTAAGGGCGTACGGCGTACGTCCCTGCCTCTTGCCATTGCGACGCCCAGGCTTTGGTCCGGGCGCATCGCTCACACAGCGCCGGCGGTTCATCGCCAGGCAGCATCCCAGCCCTACGGGCAATCAAGCAAGCCAGCACCTTTCGCGTTTAACACGGATGAAATCCGTGGCATTGCCGATCGCGTGATACACCCCCACTAGCTCGAAACCCGCGTCGATATTGACTCTCCGCGTGGCTCTCAAGATTTGCGATGTCGATGCCGAGCAGGCGGCGCCGTGCTTGAATCAGCGATGCTACGACGGTCGCGTGATGCCAGCATCCGCGATGCTGAACTCGTGATGGATGCAGACTTTCATGTGCGGGCATGCTGCCCGCACAGCGTCGTAGGTGCCAGGCCTCGCCATGTGATGGAACGCCGTGACAGGCGACGCAGCGCTCGTGCTGCCCCACAGCGCTCCACAGGTGCGGCGCCAATGACAAGGCCGGCAATAGCCGGCCTTGATTTGATGGACTCAAATCCGCATCAGGCGTAATGCGTCGGCGCGTTGCCCTCCAGCAGCGCCAGCAGGCCCTTGATCAGGCGGTACAAGACCCAGACCACCGTCGCGGCCAGGCCTATCCAGCCGATGAAGATATACACGGCCAGCGCACTGATCGCCATCCACAGCAGCGCCCACCAGAACGTGCGCAGCAACCAGTCGAAGTGTGCGGCGTAGAACGTGCCAGCCACGTCGGCGCGTTTCAGATACATCAGCACGACGGACGCCAGCGTGGCAATGCCCAGAAAACCGCTGCTGAGAAAGCCGAGCGCATACAGGCCATAGGCCACGTAGGTCAGCGTGCGCAGGTCCAGTTTCGTACCGGGCACGGGGGTCTGGGTATCACTCACGATAACGCTCCAACGAATAGATTCCGATCAATCTTACCGCACAAACACCCCCCATCCACGGGCGTTGTTATTTATGCACAATGAGTATTGGCGCGGGTTTCCGGGCCATTGCGTATCGATCTCAGGCGTTTGCACTAGGCACTCGGCACTTCTGGCCAACGTACCTTGCCATGCAAGCTCGGCACCGGGAATCGAGTTGGCCTGCCTGTTGTTGTCCCGGAAAGCATGACTGCTGCATGTCGTGTCACGATGACAGCCAGCTTGACGAGCACAAGTAGCGGCGCCTCTGAACCTGGAACGCGATTCTTTTGCGCGTTTCCGAGCTGCCCCCCTCAAGAGCGTACATGCTGGCGCGAGAGCTCGCGCAATCGGCGGGGCGACCGCTTGCGGGCAAAAGCGACTATTCGAGCGCTGTGGTCGAAGCGGCTTTTCGAGCTGCTGTGACGGCCGCAGAGCTAGAAGCGCATCGGTCTCTACGTACTCCTGGCTCATTTTGGCTGGCATTGGCATGAAGAGTAGCGGCACGATGCACGGCAGCATGCGGCCGATCGCGTGCCGATGCGTCGGCTGAGCGAGGACTTCCTGCCATCTTGCGGCAGGCCGTGGAACGGATCAGCGCGTTTCTGGCTGCCAGCCCGGGCATGCCGTGCCGTAGTCAGAAGCAGGCCTTGCCCCGCTCAAGGGCAGCAATCCTGCGGAAGTAGCTGGCGTTAAAGCCTCTCTGCAAATCCGTGGCGCTTGTAGCGTCCGCATCCCGGATAGACCGGTGCGGCCCGCATTCCCGCCAGAGAGCCTCGCGGACGGGGCGTGTGGTCACCAGCAGGCGACCAGCATGCGGCCGCGATGGCAGGCGCCCGGCTCGCGCGCAGCGATGCAACGTAAAAGGCCCCGCGGCGCGAGCCGCGGGGCCTTTCTTGTGTTCATGTCTTGCGCGAGCCATGGCTGGAGCGGGCCTGTGCCCGGCGCTGGTCTGTCCGCTCTCAAGGAGCCACAGCATTTGCGTGCG